>JAHFEP010000014.1 GCA_023248415.1 Nitrospirota bacterium | reverse complement strand
TACGAAAACATCTCAGGAGCCGTCAACAACAGCCTCACATCGTGAAAAGATACTTTAAGGAGCAACATGTTCAATATGCAGCTGCCTGAATGTAAACTATTTAATGCTCCCAGTAATAATTTGGTTTGTATCCCATGCTATCTTTGCCATATCAAAGGGCAGATGATTTGCTATTGTATACGAGATTAGTGTTGTTATTGAAAACACTAATGAAAGATAGTATAGGAGGCTTTTACTATCCTTTTTCAGAAGTGATGGAATGAGCATCAAAAACGAACCACTTGCCCCATATCCAAGGAGCGCAATGCTTACAACCATAAAGGCAAAGTGATGCCATTGTGCAACTGAAAAGAAGCGGGTAAAGAAGACCTCAAGTGTAAGGGCAGAAGCAGAGATTAACGAAATACCTACATATTTTTTTATATTCATTTTATTTGTAGATGCCTTAGGGGCGGACCCGAGTGTCTGCCCAAAATAATAAGGGCGAACACATAGGTTCGCCCCTACATCAGGAATATTGGATAGGACGAAGCCCCTCCGAGTTATATTTCCCCATATTTAAATATCATCTGCCTGATTGGCCTGAAAAGGCATCTTGTAATTTTATAAATAATCGTCTTTCTTTTTGGTTTAAAAAACGGGTCCATTACATTCAAGCCTGAGAAGAGCCAATCAGAAAAAAGATATGCCTCCTCAACCTCATCCAAGGTAATAGGCAGGAGCCTGTTTACATTTTCCCAAGGGTCATAGCAGGATTTGTCTCCTATCCACTTTATCTTTGGCATACCGAATGCCTCTATTGCCAGAGGTATATATCTGCCGAGCATTGGGTCTATATCCATCTTCTTTGCGCCAACCCAATCCACTGCAATGAGGTTTGCACCGCCTATTATGGTCTTTGTTGGGTTAGGCTCATTGTCTTTTATGATTCCAAATTGGCCGTCAGCGCTTAAAAAGGCGTCAATAAGACCGTAATGCACAGGAAAATGCTTCATGGACTCAATTGTCGGCCAGTCATGTTCCCGCTTGGTATGATACTCTTTCAATTTATTCTGCATTGGAAGTGTGCCGTATATATTCTTTAATGTCAATGTATAATAGCAAAAGGTGTGCGTCTTGTTCTTTGCAAAAGAAATCCTGAAATCAGCCTCTTTCCATGTTTTGCCGGCAAAGTGTTTGCCAAGCCTTCCTTTATAATCATAGGGCACCATCTCCTCAGTTAAGTCAGCTATCCTGTAGCCATTTTCTGAATAACCAGCATATCTGGCAACTGTCTTTACCTCTCTGTTCTTAAAATAATTCCCATAAGTGCTCTGTGCCTCAACTACTGCGATATTTGTAAAACCCTTTCCTCTTATTCTCTTTATCAGATGCTCAACAAGCTCTACATCTGTAAAGGTTGATTTATCGTCTTTAGAATACAAGAACATAAAATTTGGCTTTATTGCAATCAGAAATTTATCTTTAGTCTTTTTTGACTTCTTAAACTGTGCATCTAACAACTTAGAAAATCCTGTCCTGTTTAGTACTGAATCAAGGAGTTTAAACTTATTCTCACCGTATAATGATGCAACAGCAACCTCTTTCTTAGTAGGTTTTGTAGAGACAGACGGCTTAAAGATTTTTCTGACATTTTCTTTAATAATGGCAATATATGCCATAAAATAGAGGCTCAAGGTAATAATAAAGAGAGTGCCGTCAACAAGAAATACTACAAGGTATGCAAAATATCTTGCTGAAAAAATAAAAAGGAGAAGCCCGGCAACTGAAGATGAGAGCTTTGCAACTAACAAAGGAACAACATAGTTTATATTCTTCCTGACATTTATCCATACTGCAATAGAGAGTGCTGTAATACACATCATCATTGAAAAGGTCATGGAGAGCCAGAACTTTTCTATCTGTATTGGTATTGGTTTAAAATCAGGAAAGAATCTGAGCGACAACTGATTTATTATATTAAGAATCAAATCAGGAAATAAAATAAATCCAAAACCAGCAACAAAATAGGTCAAAGCGCTTAAAAACATAAACTTCTCTAAAAGCCTCTCCTGCTTTGTGTGCATTCTATATCCTCCATTTTCAGTTTTTAATTTTAGCGGTTCTTTTGTTAAAAAACCTGATATGGAATACTGTGCAATAAATTCCAATGGCCAGAATGCTAAAACTAAGAATAAAGGCGGATAATTCGGATTAAATGGAAATGTCCAGAGTCCGCTCTGGGAGCCGAGATATTCGCCAAGATTTCCAATAATCCATGCAGAAATAGTGAGCCTTAAAATGGTCTGAAAATCTGTTATGTATGATATGTATACTGCAAAGGCAAAGAGTGTAATATAATATGCCCAGAAGATTAAACCAAGACCAGCACTGTAGTCTTTTATAGTTAGAAGTATTATTGCAAAGAGGATCGTTACAAAGATTGGGCCTGAAAATTTTTTAAGATAATCTGAGATAATCCTGAAGGCTATTTTAAAAACCTTTACAGATAGCCCATACATTGCAATAGAGGAGATTGCCCATATAAGCCCGGCAAAGACAAAGCTGTTGTATGTCCCATTGTATATCCATAATCCTGATTTTGTGCCGACTATCTGTGTAAGATATCCAATATAGAAACCAACAAGGCAAAGAACAATGAGCCTTTTTAAGCTCATTAAGCAGGCAGTCCAGAGAGAAAATAAAAAGAGAATAAGGAGTGAAATACCAAAGGAGAGATTGAGTAAAGGTAGATAGCCCTCTATGGCCATGCTGATATAAACAGCAATGCCTAATATGGAAACAGCAAGAAGGTTAATTATTTGTTGGGACATAAGGTTGTCTTTTTATAACATCTCAAATCCCATTAATTTAAAATGCCTATCAAAGGTAAAAGCCTTCTGAAGTTTTAATTTCTTCATTAACACAAAGCTCGTGCAGTCCGTGAAACTTAACTCCTTATCTCTATACTGCTTAAACATTTCCCATGCCATAAGTCTGTCTTCAGTTGCCACATCAATAATCCTGACAATATTACTGTTTAATAAAGAATCTCCAAAAGTAACTGCCGATTGATGGGAAGCCCTATATCTTATCAAGGTGATGCTTTCATCAAATATATATTCTGAGGTTATAAGCTCTATCTTCTGTTTCTTTATTTGTTGGCTCTTTAGTATTGCATTATTATGGTATTGGTCGGTTTTATCATTAAGCGCAATCCATGCCGAGGTATCTACAAAAGCCATCATCTATTTTTTCCCGTAAAGGTATTTATCATGATTTACAGATAGGTCACCATCCTTTGAACTACTGGAACCAATCATATTCCACAAAGGGTCTTGCATCCAGTTCTTAGCCTTTTCCTTCTTAAACAACTCTGACACAGCAGTCCTTACAATGTTAGCAACGGTGGTCCTTTCTTCACTGGCCTTCTTTTTCAGCTCAATGATTACCTCTTCTGGGAAATACATCTGGGTTCTTTTTAGTGTTGCCATAAACAACCTCCTATAATGTATATTATATACATTATAGGAGGTATTGTCAATACAAACTCATGCAATGGCATCAGAAATTCATTACCAGCCCTCACCCAATCTTCACCGCCTCATCAATAAGCATTACAGGTATATCATCTTTAATAGGATACATGAGCTTGCACTTATTGCAGACAAGGCCATCAGACTTTTCATTAAGATGAATCTCTCCTTTGCACTTTGGACAGGCAAGTATTTCTAAAAGCTCTTTGGTTACTGGCATATTATAAACCTCCTTGGATTATGGTTGCACCATCTATACCTATTAGTGTTGCTGTAAAATATCCTATTATAACCTTGCTCTTCATCTGAACAGGTATTTTTCTATAATCATCTGTTACCCATAGATATATATCTCCCTTATTAATAAAAACACCTTGAAACTTTAATAACGGCTTTAATTTTATTGTGTCAAACTCACCTGCAGGGGTCTTAATCTTCTCCTTACCCAAAACCTGAACCTCAAGCTGCCATGTCTTTTTATTCTCAAATGTCTCTATAAACACTGATTTGCCAACCTTAATATTATCAAGTGTTCTGAAATAATAGTAACAGGATAAGGCATCCTGAACCTTTGGAGGCACATCAAAGACCTCTTCCCGACTCCCCATTTTTCTATAATAAGCCTTATTTTTTATCTGGTCAAACTCAATTTCCTTATCGCTCTTATACCTTCCCTCCCTCTGTTTTACCTTTAACAGATAGGAAAATATCTCTTTGGCATCAACAAAGGTCTCTACCATATCTTCTACTGAATAGAAGGTAGAAATAAATTTGCTTGACCTTGCTGTTGAAACAATATGGTAGACCTCATTGCCTTTATATTTTGTTTTTTGAAAAACCTCCAATGTTGCAGTGGCAGCGCTTATTCCCATCCATGTTATATCAAAGGTAAATTTTTCACCAACTGTAAAAGGAAACGGCTTTGTATCTGCAAAGGAATTTTCACCAGTAAAAAAACAACATAAAATAAAAAAGACAAATTTTCTAATCAACAAAACACCTCATTTTTGTTTCAATACTTTTCTAACTGAATTAAAGACCTCATCAACACTAATTGCATCCATGCATTTCAGGTCGTCACATTTTTTTTTCAGGCAGTTGATGCATGGCAGGCTGCTCTGTAATACAACATGACCCTTTCCATAAGGGCCAGTCCTCACAGGACGGGTTGGGCCAAATATGGCAGCAACAGACGTGCCAACTGCAGCAGCAATATGCATAGGCCCTGAGTCATTGGTAATTAAAAGAGCTGCCCTTTTTAACAAGGCTGCAAGCTGCAGAAGGCTCGTCCTTCCACAAAGATTCACGGGTTTTGACTTTGTCATTGATAACAACTCATTAATCCTGTCTTCATCTTCTCTGCTGCCAATCAGAACAGTCTGAGCCTTTAATTTATCAGCTATTGCATCTGCAAGCTTTGCATATCTTTTTAGAGGCCACATCTTTGTCTCCCATCTTGCAGATGGGTTGATTGCAATTAAAGGTCTTTTTTTGATCCTGTTTATAAGACCTGATACATACTCATTTTCTTTTTTTGGAATATTAATTTTAAAATCTATCTTAGATATGCCGGCTCCGAGTTCTTTGGCAATCAGGAGGTATCTGTCAACTGCATGCATCTCAATAGAAGGATGAGAGATTTTATAATTATAAAAGATTGGGCTTAACTCTCTTGCATTGGCAAAGCCAACACGATGTGCAGCGCCTGAAAGATATGTGATTATCCCGCTTCTGAAAAGCCCCTGCAGGTCAATTACCAAATCAAATTGTTTGCGTCTTAATTCCCTGAGAAATTCAGTAAGCCCTTTGAATTTGTAGCCTATATTATCAAAGCCGCCCCATCTCTTTCTTTCAAACAGTATTATCTCATCTAACTCTGGATTATCCTTAATCAGGTCTTCAAAGCCGCTGTTTATCAGCCATGAAATTCTTGCCTTTGGATATCTTGCCCTGATAGAGTATAAAAATGGAAGGGCATGGATAATATCACCAATTGAACTCGGCTTGATAATAAGTATATTCTTAAAATCTCTGTTTAACACTTTTTCTTCTATCTCTTAATATCCATCTTACTGCATCGTGTAAATCCTTAGCAACATAATCAGGATGTTTTAATCCATCTTTTTTAATTATACCATATTCTTTTTTGCCGTAACCAGTAAGAACGAGGATTCCCTTTATCTTAGCCTTTTGCGCTAACTGGATATCTGTAATCTTATCGCCTATCATATATGAGTCTTTCATATTAATGGACAGCTCTTTAGCAGCCTTTTTTAACATGCCTATTTCAGGTTTTCTGCAATCGCACTTTTTTGTGTATATGCTGTTTCCAGCTTCTGGATGGTGAGGACAATAATAAACACCGTCAAGAAGGGCGCCTTTCTTGATTAACCTTGCAGAAAACACATCATTTATTCTCCTTAGGTTATCCTCTGTCAAATAGCCACGTGCAACTGCAGATTGATTTGTGATTACAACTGCCTTTATCTTATTTTTATTGATTAATTTGATTGCATCTGATGCCTTCGAAATAAAGCGCAATCTTTTAATGTCATTTAAATAGCCAACATCATGGCAAATAGTGCCGTCCCTGTCAAGAAAGACAGCAGGCAATCGCACCTTACCTCCCCTTTCTCCCCTCCTTGGCAAGGAGGGGATGTGGGAAAACACCTCATCAACACTAATCAAATCCATACACTTAAAATCTGCCGGGCAAACCCTTTTTAAACACGGGCTGCATTTCACATTTTTATAAATAACATGATGGCTACTGCCATAAGGTCCTGTCCTCTCCGGCGATGTAGAGCCGAATATGGCAATAACAGGCGCATTTAATGCTGCTGCTATGTGCATCAGACCTGAATCATTTGTAATAAAAACTCTGCACCTTTCTATCAATGCAATTGCCTCGCTGAGAGATGTTTTGCCAGCAAGGTTTATTAATTTATGCGATGAGAGAGAGGCAATCTCATTGGTAACTTCCTTATCCTCTTTGCTGCCAAATAAGATTATCATTGCACTGTATCTATCTATAAGCATGTCTGCAAGTTTTGCATATCTTTCAGAAAACCACCTCTTTGCAGGGCCATAAGAAGCGCCTGGGTTTATTCCAATAATTAGGTCACACTTTTTTATACGATTTTTTTTCAGCATATTTGATGCAGCAGCCTTATCCTTATTTCCAATCTTGAGGCTAAGTTCGGGCTTTTTAATATTGATACCCATCGGCCTCAATAAATCAAGATAATACCATATCTGATGTTTTTTGAGAGTCTCATCTGAAAGAACAATCTTATGGGTAAGAAGCATGCCTCTGCCGTCTGTATTGTATCCATATCTTACTGGTATCCTTGCAAGATACGAAAGAAATGCTGCCTCAAAGGCATTTTGAAAGAGGATAGCCATATCAAATTTGTGTTTCTTTAGGTCGCTTATTAGCTTTCTTTTTCCGCATAAACGGCCATACTTCTTATCGTCATAAATAATAATCCTGTCAATATCAGGGCTGTTTTCAAAGAGCCCTGCCACCCATGGCTTTACCAAGATTGATATCTCTGCATCTGGAAATTTCTGTCTTACTGCATTGATAGCAGGCATTGTAAGCACAGCATCGCCAATCCAGTTAGTGCCCCTTATTAAAATCCTTTTTATCTCTCTGTCAAACATTATCTACCCCTTTTAAATCTATATGTCCCTCAAATCTTCTGATCTTTATATTTCTCTCCTTCCACTTCATCTCCTTTGGCTGCGTCTTCCATCTGCGGTGCGCCCAGAACCACTGCTCTGGATATTGTCTTATATACGATTCAATAACCTTTGTAAAAAGCGCTGTATTATATGCCATATCATATTCAAAATCACCAGTTTTTTGTATCTCAATCTCCTCTCCAATTAACTGCCTGTATCTACCGCTGCCCGTATATAATAAGAATACCGGGATTATTGTAATATCAGTCTTTAAGGCAATCATTGCAAGGCCAAAACTGGTACATGCTGTCTTGCCAAAAAAATCTACAAATATACCCTCCTGTTGAGCTACATTCTGGTCAAGGAGTATGCCGATATGCTCTTTATTTTTTAAACACTGCATAATATCCTTTAAGCCACTCTTTTTTGCAATTACCCTATTGCCAGCAGCAGACCTCTGTTCTTGAACAAATCTCTCTACAACAGGATTATCTAATGGCCTTGCAATGACATTTAATGGATACCCTCTTAAAGACTGGCTGTATGCCATCAGCTCCCAGTTGCCAAGATGCCCTGTAAGAAAAACAATCCCCTTTCCTTTTTTAATGGCATTCTCAAAATTCTCCCATCCGTCAATTTCAATAATCCTCTCTGCAAATTCCTTTGTAT
Source organism: Nitrospirota bacterium (assembly GCA_023248415.1). Classification (GTDB taxonomy): domain Bacteria; phylum Nitrospirota; class CAKKRA01; order 9FT-COMBO-42-15; family 9FT-COMBO-42-15; genus 9FT-COMBO-42-15. The sequence goes on along the minus strand of JAHFEP010000014.1, from coordinate 16,505 downwards.
AAGATGTCATCTTTGAAAATTCTGCCGCTACCCTGCCAAGATTTTTAAAAGACGATTTAGCAATATCCTCTCTTCCTTTTTCATTTATGTCTCTTCCATATGCAGTCTTGAGATTATCCAATGTAATCCTGCGGTGCCTTGAACTTAGATAATATAGTAAAATGGCTAAGGACTCGCCGAGCCTTAATGCCAATTGCCTCGGCAATATCTTAAAAAAAACGATAATGAGATTTAAAATGAAATATATCAGCCAGTCCTTCAATTTAATAAAAGCCTTTCTAATTCAGAAATGTCATCAATAGATAAATCTATCCTTACTGCCCAGATATTAACATCTTCTTTAATTAATCCTCTTATCTTTACTGCGTCCTTCTCTGTTGTGATTATCATATCAATATCCTTAGCTTTACTGCCAACAATTTTGCCTAAATCACCTCTTATATATGAATGATGGTCATTAAAAACAAATTCTTCAACAATAGTCGCACCTGTATTCTTAATAAGATAACTGAATGACAATGGATTTGCAATGCCTGAAAAGATTGACACTGATTTATTATTAAGGCTATTTATGCCCTCTTTCCTGCCTGTTGCTATATTTACAAGTATAGAAGGCTTATAAACTGCCTTAAATATAGGGGCATGTTCATTATATAATCTTATGCAATTTACTATGTTAGGAACATTTTTGGGATAATCAGCCTTTGTAATTATAACAATATCTGCCCTTTTAATGGCTGAAAAAGGTTCTCTTAGTATCCCTCTCGGCAGGAGATGAGCATTCCCAAATGGATTCATTGCATCAATCAAGAGTATGTCTATATTCTTCTTAATGGCAAGATTTTGAAAACCGTCGTCAAGAATAATTGTATCAGCGTCAAAATTTTCTATTGCATATCTTCCGGATTCGTATCTGTCAGAACAGATTAATACAGGAGCGCCTTTTAGCCTTTCTGCTATAAGATATGGCTCATCTCCTGCAGATGCAGTATCTAATTTTACCCCCTTGCCATCAGAAACAATCTTTAACCTTCCCTCGTCCTGTGACTTATATCCCCTGCTTAATATCGCTGCCTTCTTATTATTCTTCATCAGGATTTCAGCAAGTGCAATAACCATAGGCGTCTTTCCTGTTCCACCTACTGTCAGATTTCCTACGCTTATCACCTTTGCGCTTAGTTGTTGCTTCTTGATAATGCCTGTTGAGTAAAAGAGCAGCCTTATTCTCAAAATAACATCATAAAGAAAGGATAAAAGTAAGAGCGGAAACAGTATTATCCTAATATAATGCCCGGCATCTTTATAAAAAATACCTTTTCTTATTTCATCAAAAAAGCTCATAGTTATAAAAATCTTTCAATCAATCCTATACTCTTTTCAAGCGCCCCTCTGTTTTCAATAATAAGAGAAAACCCTCTTTCACCTAATTCTTTTCCGACATCAGGATTGTTTAAGATATTGATAATATCCCTTGCCATTGCACCTGAATCAGCTACTTCTATTGCAGCGCCTCTATTCTTAAATCCATCTGCTATCTCCCTGAAATTGTGCATATACTGCCCAAAAAGCACAGGTCTTTTATATAAAGCAGGCTCTAATATATTGTGTCCGCCTACTGGCACAAGGCTTCCTCCAACAAATACAACAGAGGCAATGGAATAGAGTATTGACAGCTCACCAATTGTATCAAGAAGAATAACAGAATATTTTGATGAAGCCTCTCCCTTTTTTATCATTGTCTTTCTGATAAAGGAGAGATTGTATCTTTTCAAGATATCTTCTATCTCAGAGAGCCTGTCTAAATGTCTCGGCGCAATTATCAGCAGAGGCAATTCACGAATTGCCTTGATTATTGTTAGATATGCCTTTACTATCTCCTCATCCTCGCCCCTGTGCGTGCTGCCTGCAATGATTATATCTTTATCTTCTATAATATTTAAAGACTCTTTAAGTCTTTTTACAGTATCAGATGATACATCTCTTGCCTCGTGTTCAAATTTAAGATTGCCTGTCCTTACAACTTTTTCCTTATCAGCACCCATATTAATAATCCGTTCTGTATCAGCAGCGCTCTGCATCCCAAAGGCAGAGATATTTTTTAGAACCTCTTTAATAAAAAATCTGGCTGATAGATATCGTTTATATGACCTGTCTGATATGCGGCCGTTAATAAGTATTGCAGGTATTCCTTTTTTATTTACCGCCCTTAAAAAATTAGGCCATATCTCTGTTTCAAGCATAATAAATATTTCAGGTTTAATCTTATCAATTGCCATATTAACAGAAAAGGTAAAATCAAAGGGAAAGAAGATAACAGCATCAAGAAATGGCATTTTATTAATAGCAGTCTCCCTTCCTGTATCAGTTACAGTGGACATAACAAGGGAATGCTTAGGAAATCTCTTTTTTAATTCTAAGACAAGTGGTATCGCCGCAATCACCTCGCCTACTGACACAGAATGAAACCATATCACTTCTTTCTCAGCTATCCTGCTGAGCCTTTCTTCAGGATAATATCCAAGCCTTTCCATGATGCCAGAGCGGTATTTCTTCTTTGTAAAAAATCTAAAGATAAAATACGGAAGGATTATTGGGATTAAAAGATAGATGAGAAGGTTATATAGCAGATACATTTGTTATTTCCAGAATTCGTCAGCCCTTTTTGTTATGGCAATCAGCTTTTCCTCAAGCTCCTTTCTCTTTGCCTCAAGCTGTTCTTTGTCAGAGCCTTTATCAACCATTACTGGTTCACCAAAGATGATGACTGTTTTTGAAAATGGATATGGTATTATAAAGCTGTCCCATGAGCTTAGGATTTTTTTTTTGATGCGCTGTATGTAAGAGGTATAATCGGCTTTCCTGTGAGCTTTGCAAGCTCAATTATACCCATCTGTACCTTGTATTTTGGCCCTTTTGGGCCGTCTGGCGTAAAGGCAATATCATAACCTTCGTCAGTCAGATCAATGAGTTTCTTAAATGCAGAGATGCCGCCCCTTGTTGTGGACCCGCGCACAGATCTGATTCCAAGGTATTTTACTGCCCTGCTTACAAACTCGCCGTCCCTGTGCCTGCTTATCATGATATAAGCGCCCTTATTACTTTTGTATGCAAATGGCATAAGGAGAAGCCTTCCATGCCAAAAGGCGAAGATTGCATTCTCGCCATTCTTCTGCAATTCATCAATATAGCTTGTTGTTATAATCCTTATCCTGAGTGTCATTGCAACAAGCCTTAGAAGAAGGCTGGTTAATAAAGGAAGGATATTCAGCATTATGAAATCAGAAATCTTTCGCATCATGATTAACCTTCTGAAATAGCCAAATCAGGTTGACTTTCTTTTTCATCCCTGAACTGCATTTGATAGAGTTTTTTGTAAAGGCCGCTGCTCTTTAAAAGCTCATCGTGCCTGCCTATCTCATTTATCCTGCCGTTCTCAACAACTGCAATCCTGTTAGCATGCTGGATAGTTGAAAGCCTGTGGGCAATAACAAAGGTTGTCCTGTTTTTCATTAAATTCTCAAGCGCCTTCTGAACCATAAATTCAGACTCAGTATCAAGGGATGATGTTGCCTCATCCAGAATAAGTATGGGCGAGTCCTTTAATATTGCCCTTGCTATTGCTATCCTCTGCTTCTCTCCGCCTGATAATCTTACACCCCTTTCACCTATTATAGTATCGTATCCCTGTGGCATCTTTATTATAAATTGATGGGCATAAGCTGCCTTTGCTGCATCAATTACCTTCTCAAGCGATACATCAAACCTGCCGTAGGCAATATTATTTCTAACAGTATCATTAAATAGCATTACATCCTGACTGACAATACTTATCTGATTCCTGAGTGAGTTGAGGAAAACATTGCCAATATTAACATCGTCTATAAAAATTGCGCCTGCTGTCGGCTCAAAAAAACGCGGTATCAGATTTACAAGCGTTGTCTTTCCTCCGCCGCTTGTGCCAACAAAGGCAATAACCTCTCCTTTTTTTATAGTCAGATTTACACCTGCCAATACATCATCTTCAGATGACTCGTACCTGAAAAAAACATCTTTGAACACTATTTCATGTTTTAAAGGAGCAAGCTCTATTGAATCCTTTCTCTCAAGATTCTTTTCAGTGGGTATATCCAATATTGTGAAGACACGTTCTGCTGCTGCAAGGGCCTGCTGTAATGTGTTGTTTGTCTTGCTTAATGCCTTTACAGGCCTGTACATAAAGCCGACTGCAACTAAAAAGGAAAAGAATGTCCCTGCGGTCATCTCCTCATTTATAACCTTCATCCCTCCGTAATAAACAACTACTACTGCGCCTAAGGCGCCCAAAAATTCTATTAATGGCGAGGTAATCTCAGAAACCCTTATACCTTTAATGGTTATATTAAAATAACCTCTATTATGCTCTCTGAACCTTTTTGCTTCAAAATCCTCCATCCCAAAACCCTTAACGATTCTTATGCCTGAAAAGGTCTCCTGCAATATGGATGTAATGTCTGCAATCCTCTCCTGCCCCTTTTTGCTTATCTTTCTTAAGCGGCGGCCTAAGGTAACAAGTAAATAAAAGGCAAATGGCATTACCAGAACCGATATTGATGCAAGCCTCCAATTTTGATAAAAGGCAACACTAACAAGGCCTATTATTGTCAGGCTGTGCTGAAGAAGGTCTTTAATAACAGATGTTGCAGCCCCCTGCATAAGGTTTACATCATTTATAATCTTTGACATCAGCTTGCCTGTTGATTTTTTATTGTATATATTCAATGGAAGATTAATAATATGCTCATACAAATCATTTCTTATATCCATTAGCACCCTTGAACCGGCATATCCCATAAAAAAGGACTGGCCGTATGCAGAGAGGCTGTTTATTAGGTACAGCACAGGCAAAACAGCAACAAGATTATACAGCATTGCAATATTTTTTTTGATAAAAACATCGTCAAGAAAGGGTTTCACAAGATATGAAAGAACAGGCATCATAAGCGAAACAACAAGTGTGCATACCACTGCCATGAACAGCTTCACCCAGTATGGTTTTACATATCTTAATAGTCTTAGATATAGATTCATAATATCTTTAATATAGAAACCGCAGCCTTTTTTGATGCGCCGCTCTTGCCAAGTTTTATTCTGACCTTTTTAAGCTCCTCTTTGGTCTTTTGATATTTATCAGATTTGCCATAAATATTCCAGAATGTCCTGAATATCATTTCAGGGTTCACATCCTTCTGCAGTAATTCCGGGACTATCCTTTTTCCTGCAACAATATTTACAAGACCAATGTCCTTTACATCAACAAGAAGCCTTGCTATAAAATAACTGATTAATGAAATCTTATATAAAATAACCATCGGCACGCCGATGATAGCTGCCTGAAGCGTAGCTGTTCCTGATGCGACAATTATCATATCCGAGATATTCATTGCATCAACTGCATTGTCATCAATTACATTTATATGTACACCGCTTTTTTCAGCATCATTTCTGATTTTAACAAAGTCTAAGCCATGTGCAACAGGGAGTATGAACTGCGCATCTGGTATTTTATCTTTAATAAGCGCAGCAGTCTTTAGCATCGGCTCAAGCAGGAAATATATTTCGTTTCTCCTGCTGCCGGGAAGAAGGCCGAATACAGGTTTATTTGCCTTCAAACCGAACCTCTTTACAGCATCCCTTTTGCTATACTTGGGTATAACCTCATCTAATAAAGGATGGCCTACAAATTCACACTCAACCCCTGCTTTTTTATATATCTTCGCTTCAAAAGGGAGTATTACTAAAATCTTTTTAACAAGCCTTGCAATCTTGTTTATCCTGCCTGAACGCCATGCCCAGACCTGCGGGCTTATGTAATATACGATTGGCACACCCGCCTTCTTTGCAACCTTGGCGAGCATGAGGTTGAAGTCAGGAAAATCTATCAGCACTAAGAGATCCGGAGGCTCTTTCCTGATAATGGAAGATAATCCTCTGTATACCTTCCAGATAGAAAATAGGCGAGGTATAACCTCAGTAACGCCAACAACAGAAATATCTTTTATATCATATATAGTCTCTACGCCTGCATGGCGCATCCTTTCGCTGCCAAGGCCGAATATCTTTAAATCAGGTTTAAGCCTGTAAAGCTCCTTTGCAAGATTGGCGCCGTGAACATCGCCTGACGCCTCGCCTGCAATAATCATTATATTTTTACTGTTACTTTCTATAGCGACTCCTTTATTACCTTGCATACCTCGTTTATCTGTTCTGCTGTCAATTCCGGATACATTGGCAGAGATATGATATCAGAGGCAACAGCCTCGCTCACAGGAAAATCACCATTTTTATATCCGAGCTCTTTATAAGATTCCTGAAGGTGGAGCGGCACTGGATAATAAATTGCAGAAGCAATGCCTTCATCAGCCAATTTTTTCTGAATCAAATCCCTTTTTGATGTCCTTATGCTGTACTGATGAAATACATGATAATATCCTTCAGGTTCAGAGGGTGTAATAATATTGACTCCTTTTAACCTTTCAGTATATAAGCTGGCGTTCTTTCTCCTCTTTTCATTATACTCATCAATTCTCTTTAATTTCACCCTCAGAATACCAGCCTGAATCTCATCAAGCCTGCTGTTGTAGCCGATAACAGAATGGTAGTATCTTACCTTCTGTCCGTGATTCCTAAGTATCTTTATCCTTTCAGCGATGTCATCGTCATTCGTAATAACCATTCCGCCGTCGCCGTAACATCCGAGATTCTTACTTGGAAAAAAGCTGAAGCACCCTGTGTCGCTTATTGCGCCTGTTTTTTTACCTTTATATTCAGCGCCAAATGACTGGGCGCAGTCTTCAATTATCTTTAGTTTATATTCAGCAGCAAACCCTTTTATCTTCTCCATATCTGCAGAAAGGCCAAAGAGATGAACAGGAAGGATCGCCTTTGTCTTTTTGGTTATGGCCTTTACAATCTTTTTTACATCTATATTAAATGTCTTCTCATCAATATCCACAAATACAGGCCTCGCGCCTGTGTAGGTAATAGCCTCGGCAGTTGCTATAAAAGTAAATGGAGTGGTAATAACCTCATCGCCCTTGCCAATTCCGCAGGCAAGAAGTGCAAGATGCAGGGCATCTGTGCCAGAGGCAACGCCGACAGCGTGTTTTATATCATAGTATCTGGCAGCCTCTCTTTCAAATTCTGCCACATTGTTTCCTATTATAAAATGACTGCTATGAATTATCTCTTTTATCTTTGCATCAATCTCATCCTCTATGACGTGATATTGTGCCTTTAAATCTACCATTTGAATCTTCATCTAAAAGCAATCTCCTTTTCTTAGTATCCTTTAATACAAGAAGAGCAACCTCCAGCGCCTTTTTGCCCTCCTCGCCTGACACAATTGGTCTTTTTCTTTTTCTTACTGACTCAATGAAGGATGCCAATTCTGTTTTCAAGGGCTCTTCTTTAATCAGGTCTATATTTTCTGTGCTTATCTCCGGAACCATCCTGCCATGTATTTTATTCCATATCCTTTTGTGAAGGATAATCTCCTGCTCTTTATAGTCAAGGGTAATATAGGTCTCAGGCTGGTATATGTTTATCTTTCGCAGCTTATCCATTGACATCCTGCTTACAGTCAGATTTGCAACACAGCCGTTTTCAAACTCTATATACGCATTGGCAATATCATTATGCGATGTCATAACAGAGACGCCTGTTGCCTTAATAGATTTTATGTCTGAATCTACAAGGCTTAAAACAATATCAATGTCGTGAATCATCATATCAAGTATGACATCTACATCAGAGACCCTGTCTGCAAACGGCCCAAATCTCCTTGATTCAATATACATCGGCCTGTCTATTATTGATTCTAAAGCCTTTACAGCAGAGTTATACCGCTCAATATGGCCTATCTGAAGTATAAGTTTTTTTGTCTTGGCTATCTTTAAGAGCTTCTCAGCCTCGCTGACAGTAGTTGTCATAGGCTTTTCAAGCAGGATATCTATACCGTTTTTTAAAAAGTCATAGGCAATTTTATAATGAAAGCGTGTAGGAACTACTATGCTTACTGCATCAACCAAATCAATAATATCATTATAATCATAATATGGCTTGGTGGCTACCTTCCTTGCAATTTCATCAGCCTTGTTCTTGTCAATATCAACAACACCAACAAGCTCGACTCCCTTAATCTGGGAGTATACCCGTGCATGATGCTCGCCAAGATAACCAACACCGATAACGCCGACTTTAATCTTCTTCATAATCCTATATTCCGATAATGCAGATTTTTTCCTTATCAGCTAATTTTATCATATCTTCTTTTTCAAGGAGTATGGTTTTTCCTGCCTCAACTGCAAGCGCTGCTGCCTTTGCCTCTTTTAATATCTGAATTGTATTCAGCCCCACAACAGGCGCATCAAAACGCATATCCTGCTTTGGCTTTGCTGCCTTTATTACAACTACACCTCCCCTGCCGAGTTCAGCGCCCCTTCTGATTGCAGCATCTGTGCCCTCTATTGCCTCAACAGCAAGAACTGCCCTCCCTTTTACAACAACTGTCTGGCCAATATCAAGCCTTCCCATCTCCTTTGCAATAGGCCAGCCAAATTCTATATCCTTTAATTCATCTTTTTTGGGTTTCCTTTTTGTAATCACTCCTTTTTCAGCAAGAAGGTGCGGAACATATCGCGTAGGCTCTTCTACCTTAATATCCTCTTTCTCCAATTCAGATACAATCCCTAAAAGAAGTGAATCATCCTTTCTATCCTTCAGCCTCATATAAAGTGTTATTGCCCTTATATCAGGTCTTATCTTTGTAAACATAAGGGTCTTAGAAACCTTTCCAGCCATTACTACCTTTTTTACATTTTCTCTCTTTAATATCTTTATCAGCCTGCCGAGCTGGCCGACCTTAATCCAATAAAGCTTATCAACATAATCTTTAAGAATAGGCGCTGTAATATCCTCTAATCCAATTGCAATAATTTTTATTCCATTTTTTTTTACACCCTCTGCAAATATCAGCGGAAATCTGCCGTCACCAGCAATTAGTCCAATGCCCTCCATTACCTGCAGATTCCCCGCTCTGATGTCTCTAAGAAATTGAGAAAGTATTCCAATTCCTTTGACATCACAACCTCGCCGCGGACCTTTTTAATTGCATCAGTTAAAAGCAGTTTTGACTTGAATATTATCTTGTATGCCTGTTTGAGATTGTTTATCAATTCATCTGAAAAACCGTGCCTCTTTAAACCAATTACATTCAGCCCATAAAGTGTTGCCCTCATGCCTGATGCGCTCACATAAGGCGGAATATCAAGAGGGATTGCAGACATTGCGCCAACCATTGTGTAAGCGCCTATTCTTACAAATTGATGCACGCCAGTCATGCCGCCGATTATTGAATGGTCTCCTATCTCTATGTGGCCTGCAAGGCCGACTGAATTGGCAATAATAATATCATTTCCAATCCTGCAGTCATGTGCAATATGCACATAGGCCATGAGGAAATTGTTGTCGCCGATAACTGTCTCGCCAAATCCCTGAATAGTCCCTCTGTTAAGAGTAACATATTCTCTTATAAGATTGTTATTGCCGACTTTCAGATAGGTCTTTTCGCCTTTATATTTTACTGACTGTGCTGGGCCGCCTAAAGAGGCAAACTGATAGATTACATTGTTCTCGCCAATCTCTGTCCAGCCTTCTATTACAACATGGGGGCCGATCTTTGTGCCCTTCCCAATGCTAACATCCTTGCCAATAACAGAATACGGGCCGATAACTACGCCTTCTGCAATCTCAGCCTTGCTGTCTACTATTGCAGTAGGATGTATGTCAGTTTTATCATTTTCAATATCAATATTACCCATTTTTCTTCTCCGCTACCATTGCCGTTAATTCAGCCTCGCATACAAGTTTTTCATCTACAAAGGCCTTTGCACTCACCTTCCATGTCGGCGCCCTCTCATGAATAACACTAACCTCAAATTTAATCTGGTCGCCTGGCACAACAGGTTTCCTGAATTTCGCCTTGTCAATACCAAGAAAGAAAACTGTCTTTTCCTTGCCTTCTAAATTGGTAGTAGATTTTACTGCAAGTATCCCGCCTGCCTGCGCCATTGCCTCAAGGATTAAGACACCCGGCATTATTGGATTGCCCGGGAAATGCCCCTGAAAAAATGGTTCATTAATCGTTACATTTTTTATCCCGACAATCCGTTTGCCAGGCTCTAATTCCAATATCCTGTCAATAAGCAAGAAAGGATAGCGGTGAGGCAGAATAGATTGTATCTCCTTGATGTCAATCATTATAACAACCTCCTTAGTTATGTTTATGCCTTCTTTTCCAATTCTGCAAGCCTCTTTTCTAAATCAACAATCCTCTTTCTCATTTCAGGCAGTTTTTGATAGACTGCCTGTGCCCTCAGCCAGTCTTTATGCGGTATTGCAGGGCTTCCTAAGATAACCTGATTCGGCTCAACATCACTCATTACGCCTGACTGCGCGCCTATCATAACATTGTCGCCAATCTTTATATGGTCTACAAAACCAACCTGACCTCCAATTACACAATGATTCCCTACCTCAGTGCTTCCTGAGACACCTGCCTGTGCAACAATTATAGAATCCTCGCCGATTACAACATTATGGGCTATCTGGACAAGGTTGTCTACCTTTGTTCCCCTTTTTATAACAGTCTTTCCCAATGTTGCCCTGTCAACCGTCACATTTGCACCAAGCTCAACATCATCTTCTATAACAACACTGCCTATCTGTGGAATCTTGTTATGCCTGCCCTTGTCTGTTGCATAGCCAAAACCGTCGCTTCCTATTACAATACCGCTGTGTAGTATCACCCTCTTGCCTATTACTACATTCTCTCTTATAGTAACATTTGGATAAATAAGCGAATCATCTCCGATAACAGTGTTGTCTCCAATATACACACCTGAATATATTACCACCCTGTCGCCGATCCTTGCATTATCGCCTATTACAGCAAGCGGATATATGCTGACATCCTTGCCAATGACTGTATTATTCCCAACAACAGCCTTTGGATCTACGCCTTTTGGTTTGTATTCTTTTTCATAAAAATATTTCAATATCTTGCTAAATGCAAAATATGGATTATCTACAAAGATAAAATTCTTATTTAAATCCTTAAACTCCTTTGTTGCAATTACTGCAGACGCATTTGTCTTTTCAAGCTCAGGCTTGTATTTTTGATGAGAGACAAAGGTAATATCTCCCTCTTTTGCCTCACGGATGCCGGAGATGCCTGTGATTAGAATTTCTCCGTCGCCAGACAACTCGCCTACTAATAACTTTGCGAGGTCTTTTAATTTTATGCCTGTGGTTTTTGTCATGATTGTTATTCAATAGTAGGGACATGCCATGGCATGTCCCTACTATTATTTTATTTCTGTGAATCTATCTCTTTAATAACCTTGTCCGTCAAATCAAACAGATAAAAATCATCAGGGGAATACATTAATCCCCTCTTTTCAACTATCAGAGTAAATCCATCTTTTTTACCTATATTTTTTACAATATTCTCAACCTTCTCCCCAAAGGTCTTGGAGACCTCTGCATTCTTTTTGCGAACCTCATCTGATAATGCTGCCCTCTTTTTCTGAAAGTCCTCAAACTTCTTTTTTATCTGCTCCTCTTTTTGTTTTCTTGCCTCAGGGCTTAGAATAGAAATCTGTTTTTGATACTCTTCGTCTATTTTTTCAAGCTCTTTTCTGTCATTTTCTAAAAGTTTTTCCTTGCCCTTTGCAAATTCTTCCACTGATTTAGCAATCTCATTAGCCTTTTTAGATTCATTCAGAACTCGCTGGCTGTCAACAGACCCTACTTTAATCCCCTCTGCTGTTTGAGCTGTATTTGCAAAACCTAAAACTACTGTAAATAGTGTTAGAAAAATAATTGAAAGTCCTCTCATCATATAAACCCCTTTCGTTATTAATTTTTAAAAGAATGTCCCAATAGCAAATTCAAAGGCGCTTTTGCTTTCCCATGTAAACTTGCCGAGCTTATAACCCCATTCAAGCCTCAATGGCCCGACAGGAGATATCCAGCGAATCCCGATGCCTGCGCTGTATCTTAGCCACTGTTTCTGGCACTCTCCCTCCTTGCAATATCCGTGGCTGTCAAGATCTTCATCATCATTAAAGGCCCTTCCTGCATCAAAGAATGCTACACCCCGTATCTTTGCCTCTGGAATTAATGGAAATGTCAATTCTATATTGAATAAAAGCTCTTTATTACCGCCGATTCTATTTTTACTCCCGTCAAGGGGCCCTGCCTCACCATATCTGTAACCCCTGACTGTGTTTATACCACCAGTGTAAAATCTTTCATATGCAGGAAGTGTCTTATTTGAATGGCCTGATGCATATCCAATCTTTCCGCGAAACATAATAGCAGTATCAAGTATAAGAGGGAAATACCAGCCTGATGTTCCAGTAGTTTTATAAAAGGCATTATCACCGCCTAAGAATCCTCCTGCATATTCATAGTATATGCTGTTATTTGAGCCTTCCCTTGGGTCAAGATAATTATCCCTTGAATCGCGGCCAAGGCTAAGACCGACGCTGCTCGTCAGCTTCTTTTTACAATTATTAAATGGATACTCGGATATTGCATTTCCACAATCTGTCTTAACAGTATCAGGTGCGCTCTCAAGCAAATCATAAATGTGCACCCTTTCAAGATTATACGAAATACTGCCGCTGACATAATCAGTAAATGAACGGCCAAGTGTTGTATTACCACCTATACTTCCCTTTTTATAGCTGTCATAGGAGCGGTCATTTTTAAACAGATTTAGACCTAAAGACATAGGTTCATCAAAGAGCCACGGCTCCCTGAAACTCAGTGTGTAGTTTGTCTTTCTCTTTCCAAACTCGCCTTTTGCCTTTGCAAGCATGCCTGTGCCAAACAGATTGCCCTGTGAAACTTCTACCATTCCAACCACATGGTCAACTGAATTGTATCCAGCGCCAAAGCTTATTGCGCCAGTCGGTTTTTCTTTTACCTTTATATCCAGGTCAACCATGCTTTCAGGCAGTTCCCTTGGAAGTAATTCAATTGTCTCAAAGAAGTTGAGATTATTCAGCCTCTGATAGCTCCTTTTTAATTCCTTTGTATTTATAATTTCCTGTTCAGTAACCCTTACCTCCCTTCTGATAACCTTATCCTTTGTAACATCATTTCCAAAGATATTAATCCTGTTGACCTTTACCTTGTCCTTTTCAGTTATGTTAAGTGTTATGTCAACAAGTTTTGTATTTTTATCAGGGTCAATGGCTGGTATCACATTTGCAAAGGCGTAACCTTTCTCGCCATATTTCTCAATAATCGCTACAATATCCTCTCTTAAAAGATTTCTTTTAAATATTGCCTTCTCCTCGGTTTTGAGTATCTTCCTTAATTCCTTTTCAGTAAATACAGTGTTGCCCTTAATGCCAATCTTTTTTATCTTGAATCTGTCGCCTTCTATAATCGGGTATGTCAGGATAATTGACCGCTTATTTTTAGATACCTCTATCTTTGGCTCGCCAACCTGCACCTGGATATACCCGTTATTTGCATAGAACTCCTGAATCCTTTCTATATCATTTCTTGCCTCATCCTTTTTGTATTTTCCTGTTGAATCAAGCCATGAAAAAATCCACCATCTTTTCGTCTTCAACTGTCTTCTTATTTTAAAACTGCTATAGACCTTATTACCTTCAAATTTCACATCATCAACTGTTACCTTTTTACCCTCTTCAATATAAAAGATTAGCGACACCCGCTCCTTAGTCGTTCCCTTCATAACAGGTATGATATTGGCATAATAATAGCCTTCATCTTCGTAGTATTTTTTTATCTTCTCTATATTGTCCTTTATTATCTGCTGGTCAACTATGCTGTTTGGTTTTATGGAAATCTTTTCTTTTATCTTTTCAGTTGTTAATTCTTTATTGCCTTCAAAGACAATGCTTTCTATATACTGCTTTTCAATAACAACAAAGATTATCTTTAAGCCGCCTTCAAAACCCTCTGTCTCTACCTTTACATCATCAAAAAAACCCATCTGAAAGATGGATTTTATATCCTCTCTAAGCTTCTCAGGTGAAAAGACATCACCTTCCTTAATCTTAATCTTGGATTTAATTGTAGAGGTATTTACCCTTTTGTTGCCCCTTACCTCTATGTATTTTATTTTAATATCTTCTGTAAACTCTTTTGCAAAGACCGTGCCGCTTAATTGATTAAAAACAAAGGCGCAAAAAACCAACAGAAAAAGTGCATGAGTTATCTTTCTTACCATTTGTATCTGATTGCCTTCCTTAACATAAATGATTTGGAAATATAACATTTTAGAAGATTATTGTAAACAAAAAAAATCAGGCCATACTGTAAAGCTCATAAAGCTTAGCCGTCATTTGACAGTCGCATAATATCAGGAATATTCTGGCTTGCAACATAGGTGTGTGGTGTAAAAGCCACAATTTAGATGCTATTTAATGAGAATATTGCGGAAAAAAGAAGCGTAAATAAAAATACTTAAGTGGGATGACATTTTTAGCCAACCTCCCCTATCAACTGCCCTGTGTTGTCTATTTTTGTGGTTTTTACAGGAACGATCTTATTTCTTAAATCCACTTTATCTGCTTTTACTAATACCTTTATATAATTTCCAGTAAGCCCCTTGAACATCCCTGTCTTTTTATCCTTTTCGCTTTCAATTAAGGCATCCACTGTTTTGTTAATATAACCCTCTTTGAATGTCATTGACTTCCTCTTTCCTATTTCAATCAGTCTTTTGCTTCGCTCTTTTTTAACAGTTTCAGATATCCGTTCTTTAAAATTAAATGTCTCTGTGCCTCTTCTCGGCGAATATGAAAATACATGGATATATGTAAACGGAAGTTCTTCAATCATCCTTACACTATTTTCATAGGCAGTTTCGTCCTCACCGGGCAGGCCGACAATTACATCTGTGCCAAGACCAATGTTTGGTATTTTTTCTGTAATCTTTAAAACAAGATTTTTAAAATATTCTGAATTGTACTGCCTTTTCATTCGGGATAAAATCCTGTCATCACCGCTTTGCAACGGCAAGTGAAGGTGCTTGCATATCCTGTTTTCTGAGGCAACAAGGTCAATAAGCTCATCAGTAACATCCTCTGGCTCTACAGAGCTGATACGGAGCCTTTGAATAGCTGTCTGTTCAAGTATTTCCTTAACAAGCCATGACAGATTTCTTGGAGGAGAAAAATCTTTTCCATAAGTCCCTAAGCTTACGCCTGACAGGACAATCTCCTTATAACCTGCATCAACAAAATTTTTAATCTGCTTTATCACCCACTCCGGTTTTGCGCTTCTTGCCTTGCCACGGACATAGGGGACAATGCAAAAGGCGCAAAAGGCGCTGCATCCGTCTTGAACCTTTAAAACAGCCCTTGTCCTGTTTGGAAAGATTTTTATATCAGAATGAAAGAAGGCGTCAGCAGTTTTATTTACATAGACCTTTGGCAATTGCTCTTTATCTGTATCTTCCAAATATTTTTCAAGCTCAAGCTTCTCCTGATTGCCGAGGATAATATCTACACCGTCTATAGACATGAAAGCCTCTGGATTGCTCTGCGGATAACATCCTGCAACAACTATCTTTGCCTTTTCATTCTTCTTTACAGCCCTTCTCACAAGCTGTCTTGACTGGTAGTCGCTCTTTGCAGTTACAGTGCAGGTATTTATTACATACACATCTGCTATATCATCAAAGGAGACAATCTGAAACCTCTCTTTTAATGACTCTTTCATCAATGCAGAATCATACTGATTTATCTTGCAGCCGAGTGTTGAGAATGCAATCTTCATCTTAAATCACCTTTTACATCTTTTATATATAAGATTATCTGCGACAGCACAGCGCCCATGCCGTCAGCAAATACATCATACACCTCTGCACTGCGGCCAGGGACAAAGGACTGATGAAATTCGTCAGATATCGCGTAAAGCAGCGCTATCAATATTGCAAATAGTGGTACATATCTCTTAATATTATTTTTTAATGTAAAAGAGAGTGTCTTGCTTACCAAAAAACATAATATTGCGTATTCTGCAAGGTGTATAATTTTATCAGAGTGCTTAAATAGATATAGTTTTTCAGTCTTATCACCGGAAAGAGACGAAAGAAAAAAGATTAATAACGCATAGGCTATTGTTGCAGACCAGTAGAAAACCTTCTTATTCATCTTCACTTATAATACCCTCTAAATTAGAAAGGTTTGCGTTAATAATCTTTACATCAACAAGTTTTCCGACTAATTCAAAAGGCCCTGTTAAATTTACAATCCTGTTTGTTGCTATCCTGCCTGTCAGGCGATTTTTGTCTGCATCACTTGCGCCTTCAACAAGAACTTCAACAGTCCTTCCAATATGCTCCTTGTTCTTTCTTGTTGTAATCTCTGCTTGAAGCGACAGAGCCTGTGCAAGCCTCTCTTCTTTTAGTTTCTTAG
>JAHFEP010000127.1 GCA_023248415.1 Nitrospirota bacterium | reverse complement strand
AAACAGGATGGGAAGGTTCTACAACAAAGGGTGCGGCAGTTACAGTCTGGGGTACGGGATTTGGCTCAACAAGGGGTAGCAACTATATAACAGTTAACGGCACGCAACTTACTAATAGTTCCGACTATGCTGAATGGGGAACAACTGGCACTGCGAATGGCATCCCAAGAGGACTTGAGAGAATAACCTTTTGGCTGAACAGCAGCGCTCAGGATGGCGCTGGAACCATTATTGTATCAGTTAATAGTGAGACATCTAATACTTTACCATTTACAGTGAGGAGCGGGAATATATATTTTATCTCCGTGTCTGATGGGAGTAATACCTATAATGGAAAATATAGTAGTAGGACAAATCATACTGGAACCGATGGCCCGTGGAAAGACCTCTATGAAATATCTCCAAGTAATAATACGGTTCTAAGACAAGGAGATACAATTTATGTTCGTGGGGGAACATATACTCAATTAGACGATCAGGCGATGTTTATCCATCTTAGAGCAGGGTCATCTGGAACCGCTGGTATGCCTTATGCCGCTGCTGGCTATCCGGGTGAAATTGTTACTGTAGATGGAACGAACGCAACTCGGGGCTTTACCTACCCAGAAGGAGCGGTAGCAAGCTATTGGACATTTTCAAAATTTAATGTTGTCAATGGATATGATGCTTATAATGTTATCGGAAATTATAATCGCATTATTGGGAATTCGTTTCAGAATATGCTTTCAAATGCTTGGACTGGGATAGTAACGCCTGTTGATGCCCAATATACTTATATCTATGGAAATTATTGGAATAATAGTGGTCATGATAAATACAAACATCTGATTTACGCAAAAACCAAGCCTTTTTTGTGCAGTGGCTCCGACCCGGGCCCAGATGTGGGGGTTCAGTATCTTTACATTGGCTGGAATGAATTTGCTAATTTTGTATCCAGCGATAACTATGGAGGGGCTGTATTTTTGTCTAAATCAAGTGACCCGTGCGTAGCATCGCTTGATACAAAATACATTGACATTCATGATAATTATTTTCATGACGGCATAGCTGATTTCATATATATAGGAGATGGTGAGTTTAATGTATCCAATATAAATATATATAACAACATTTTTAAAGGAGGCTCTGTAAGCGGTCATGGGGTTGTGTATTTTGAATTAGGAACAGGACCAGGAATTACTGTCTACAATAATATCTTCTATCAGACCGGAAACGGAGCAGATGGTATAATTGATATTTCTGGCAATGGAACATCACGTGCGGTCGCTAGTTTAAAGAATAATTTATTTTACTCAATAAACAACCAAGCTTTCCTATTTATTAGAAACTACGGTACGCTCAATTCTGATCATGATTTGTATTACAACCCGGATGGAACAACAACCATACCTTCCGGTTCGGGGATTACAGTAACCAATGCAATAACAGGCAACCCCTTATTTGTAAGCCCCTCTGCCGGTGATTTCCACCTGCAATCAGGAAGCCCTGCCATAGATACTGGTGTTAACATAGGCTCTCCTGTGCTTACTGATTTTGATGGTAATACAAGGCCAATGGGTACCGGATATGACATAGGCGCCTACGAATATGCAGGACCCGCAGTTCCAATGCTGCAATTCAACTCTGCTACATATAGTGTTTCAGAAGCCGGTCCTACAGCCACTATTACAGTAACAAGGACAGGCAGCGCTGCTGGCGCTGTATCAGTAAATTATGCTACAAGCAATGGAACTGCAACAGCAGGCAGCGACTATACAACAGCAAGCGGCACCCTTAGCTGGATAGACGGCGAAACTACATCAAAGACATTTACAGTAGCTATTACCAATGATACTCTTGTTGAAAGTGACGAGACAATAAACCTGACACTTACAAATCCAACAGGCGGCGCAATACTTGGCTCCCAGAGCACAGCAGTATTGACGATTTTAGACAACGATGGTCCGCCCATATTACGATTTGAGAATTCGTCATATAGTGTAAGCGAAGGCGCAGGAACAGCTACTATTAGAGTTCTCCGCACAGGCAGCGCTGCTGGAGCAGTATCAGTAAATTATGCCACAAGCAACGGCACAGCCACATCAGGCAGCGACTATACAGCAGCGAGCGGCACACTTAGCTGGCCAGATGGGGATACTGTAGCAAGGTCATTTACAATAACTATTATTAATGACACTGTTGTTGAAAGTAACGAGACTGTGAATCTTACACTTACAAATCCAACGAATGGCGCACAGCTTAGCGGCACGAATCCTGTTGTGCTTACAATAACTGATAATGATAGCACGACAAATACAACTACAACTACTTTAGGTGGAGGCGGTGGCGATGGCCCTTCAGGCGGCGGCTGCGGTTATATAAAGGATGATAATGGCAATGGGAAAGGGTCAGGTGGCAAGGGTCAGGGAACAGGTGTAATATTAATGCTGATTATTGCATTATCAGGAATAGCCTTAGGAAGAAGAATACAGGCTAAGAGAAAGATAATTTTGGGTTAGGCAAAATAATAAAAGAGCATATAAAGAGCCGCCAGAAAACGAAATCTACTGGCGGCTTTTTTATTTTTAATGCATTTTCCCCTTGCAAAACCAGCAGGCTAAGCTGCTAAAATCTTATCTGTTTTTTTTATCTCCATTGCAATAGAATACCTTTTGTGATAATCTATCTTCTAAAATTTTAGTAAAGTGTAGGATGGAGGCTATTAAATGAAGAATAAGGTTCTTGTAACAGGCGCTGCTGGCTTTATAGGATTTTCACTTGCAAAGCGTTTTTTAGAGCGCGGCGATGAGGTTATTGGCATTGATAATATGAATGATTATTATGATGTGAATCTTAAAAAGGCAAGGCTTGCTCAGTTGAACGAAAGGCAAGGCTTTAGATTTGCAAAGATGTCCCTTGAAGACCGTGAGGCTATCCTTAGTTTATTTAAAGAAGAGAGGTTTGACAAGGTGATAAACCTGGCTGCGCAGGCAGGCGTCCGCTATTCTCTGATAAACCCCTATTCATATATTGATTCCAATATAGTCGGTTTTATAAACCTTCTTGAAGGATGCAGGCATAATGGTGTTAAGCACCTGATATTTGCCTCTTCAAGCTCAGTATATGGCGCAAATACAAAGATGCCCTTTTCAGTCCATGATAATGTTGACCACCCTGTCTCACTTTATGCTGCTACAAAAAAGGCAAATGAACTTATGGCCCATACATACAGCCACCTTTATCAATTGCCATGCACAGGCCTTCGTTTCTTTACAGTGTACGGCCCATGGGGACGTCCTGATATGGCGCTTTTTCTCTTTACAAAGGCCATCCTTGAGAAAAGGCCGATAGATGTATTTAATTATGGAAAGATGCAAAGGGACTTTACCTATATTGATGATATTGTGGAGGGTGTTGTAAGGGTGGCTGATAAAATTCCGCAGCCAGACACGAAATGGTCAGGCGACAAGCCAGACCCGAGCACATCACGCGCTCCATACAAGATTTATAATATCGGGAACAACAACCCTGTAGAGTTGATGAGGTTTATTGAGGTACTGGAAAATGCCCTTGGAAAAAAGGCTGAAAAGAATCTCCTTCCTATACAGCTTGGGGATGTGCCAGCAACATATGCAAATGTGGATGACCTGGTGAAAGATGTTGGATTCAAGCCTGCAACATCAATTGAGGATGGAATAAGGTTGTTTGTGAAATGGTATAAAGAATACTATGGGTGTTAGGTTGAGCCATTGAGCAGGGTTATTTTTTTCATGGATTATGACAAGTATGGAAAGATAGAGGCGCCGCCAATACTCTTTTTTGTCCAGATACTTCTTGATAAAGGGCATGATGTTGAGTTTATCGCATCTAAGGATGAGCTTCTTGAAAAAGTAAAGACAAAAAGATATGACAGCGTATGTATCTCCATGTTAAGCACAAATGAGATAAGGGAGACATTAAAGCTCGCTGTTAAGATAAAAAATGCTGATTCGCAAATTGTTACAATCCTCGGCGGTCAGGGTGTTACAGGGCTTTCCAATGAATTAATTTATGCACAGGGCATAGACTGTGTAATGGAAGGCGAGGGTGAGATTATCCTTCCGATACTCCTTGATTATCTGATGAGGGCTCCGCAGTCTACAGTCCTGACAAGGCCCTTTAATGAAAAGGCGGAGATGAATGTGCCAAAAAAGACCGCAGAGGAGTGCGGTATTGATGGAATGAATCTGTTATTCAAGGACAAGGTTTTCTATCTAAGCCCGATTAGCAGTGATATTGCCTCTGCTTTGTCTGAGATGACCTTTGAAAGAAAGCTCAAAGAAAATGAAGAAGATATTGTGTTAGATGTGCCGCTTTCAGGATTTATTCTAAAGACCACAGATGAGAAGGTTATTAAATTTGATATTGACAGAGAACAGTTCTTTAAGATGAACGTAGCACACTATAAGGAAATAACTGGCAGCAATTTTCCACTTTCACCGCTAAAACTGGAAGAATATGGCCATTCTTATCCCACAAATGAGGAATTAAACGCAATTTCTAAGGCATATACATGGGAAGTCGTATTAGAAAAGGAATGGATTTCAATCGGGATATATAGCCAGAGGGGATGTAACTGGATGGAGTGCACCTTTTGCGGTATAAGAACCCCTGTTAACAGGAGATACGAGATATTTTTTATAATAAAGATATTAAAAGAGGCAGAAAAAAACGAGATTAAAGCGGTAAGTTTTGATGACGACCAGTTTATACAGAATAAGAAATGGGTGAATGAACTTTGTGATGAGATTATAAAGTCTGGGTTAAATACAAAGCTCCAATTTTCAACAATGATAAAGGTTGAGGCTGGAAGGGACGCAGAGCTAATAAAGAAACTTAAAGAAGCAGGCTTTTCCAAGCTCCAGATAGGGGCCGAGTCTTTTCTGCCTGAGAAGATAAAATATTTTTATAAGAGCGTTAGGGGGCATGAGGAGGCATATTGCAGGCACGCCAAAGAGGTCATCTTTAACTGCCTTGACGCTGGCATTATCCCCGGCGTCTTTATAATACTTACAAGGCCTAATGAAGACGCTGCATTAAAAGAGATTACAGATGAACTGATAGAGATAGTTGATATCCTCTTTAGGGCATATCAGGATTTCAATACACTGCCTGTAATAAGTTTCAATGACCTGCTAATGGCATATCCAAACACGCCGCTAATTCAACAGGAAGGCTATAAAAAATTCTATGCGCCATTAACACCGATTGAGATTATAGAGGGAGACAAGGTATTATTAGATATAAAAAGGATGGAGATACCCTATGCGTATAAACTAAAAAACTTCGGACTTACAACCTTTATAACCGAGTTATTTGAACTTACAAATAAGAGGGAAGAAGCGCCTGCTGTTATATGCGAATCAATTGAGCATATTGATGATGCTGTTGCAGCGCTTGAAAAACTTGTGGATAAGGTGGGGACTGAGGAATTTGCAGCCTTTGCCTTTTTACGGGAGCTAAATAAGAATAGCCCATTTTATAATGAGGCGATAGCCTCTGATATCCTAAAAAATATTAATTTTCATTTAGATAAAGAGAATCAGGTGGATATTGAAACAGCCTCTGAAAGATTAAAGATTTTATTGGCAAAAAGGGATTTAAAATTAGAGATTATCCACAGGGTTGTGGATAAATTTGGGGATGAAGTGATGAAGGAATTGCTTAAGTCAACCATTCCCAAGAATCAGTTAAGAGAGAAAGAAGCTGTTATTAATAACTGCCGGCAAATAAAACAAAAGATAAAAATGTTGAAAGAAAGGCTTGATGTGGATGTAAAACATTTTTTTAACAGGATGAAAGAGGAGATTGATGCTATATTAAAAATGGAAGGGGCAGAGAAGCAGTTATTTTATCTTAATAAAAAAAGGGATGAGATAATAACTTATTCAAATAATATCAAGCCGTATCTTAAGGCATCAAAGGCAATAGCAAAACTTGTAGATTGGCTTGATGACATTATAGCGGGCCTAAAAAAGCATAAATAAACTTTATTCTTGTATTAGAAATATGTATTTGACATTTAATTTGTTAAGTTTTATTATTGCATGTTTCATAAAGGAGTGAGAAGTGAGAGGTGAGAAGTTTTTTACTTCCCATTTGCTATTTCCTGCTTCCTGTTTCTAAATAAACATTCTTAAAATACTAAATATATAACTGGAGAATAAATATATGAGAATAGTTCTTCTTGGTGCGCCAGGCGCAGGCAAAGGCACACAGGCAAAGAAATTAATAGATAAGTTTGCAATCCCACAGATATCAACAGGCGATATCTTAAGAAAGGCTGTTGCAGACGGGACGTCGCTCGGAAAAGAGGCGAAGTCATATATGGATAAGGGCGAGCTTGTGCCTGACAAGGTTGTTATTGGTTTGATACAGGAGAGGCTGAAACAGGATGATACAAAAAAGGGCTATATCCTTGACGGCTTTCCGAGGAATACTGCACAGGCGGAGACATTGGACAAGATGCTTAATGATTTAGTGATGCCCCTTGATTCTGCGCTGAGCATAGATGTGCCAAAGGATGATCTAATGAAGAGGCTCACAGGCAGAAGAACCTGCAAGAAGTGCCAGCAGATGTATAATGTGTATTTTTCTCCGTCAAAAAAGGATGGGGTCTGCGACAAGTGCGGCGGCGAGCTCTTTCAGAGGGATGATGATAAAGAGGAAACAATAAAGAAAAGGCTTGATGTGTATGAGGCACAGACAGCCCCGCTTATAGACTATTATAAAAAGAAGGGGATGCTTAAATCTATCAGCGGAACAGGAAGTATAGATGATATATTCAGAAAGGTCTGCGCAGCGCTGGGGCTTAAATAAAACTAAGGAGGACAGTAAAATGTCATTGGTTAACCCGCATGGGAAGGATAAAAAATTAAAACCGCTTCTTCTTACAGGGAATGAATTAAAAGAAGAGCTCAAAAGAGCAAAGACCCTCAAACAGGTAAAGATTACATCCCGTGAGGCAGGAGACCTGATAATGATGGGCATCGGCGGCTTCACCCCCCTTGACGGATTTATGGGATATGAGGACTGGAGGGATGTATGCTCTGATTACAGGATGATAGACGGCACTTTCTGGCCGATTCCAATTACCCTGTCAACTGACGAGAATGTGAAGGCAGGGGATGAGATAGCCCTTTTCTCTGAGGAGTACAATGAGATTATGGCTACGATGAAGGTCAAGGATGTCTATACAATTGACAAGGCGTATGAGTGCAAAGAGGTTTTTAAGACCACGGATATGGAGCATCCAGGTGTCAAGATGGTGATGAATCAGGCAGGCAAGAATCTTGCCGGGCCAGTGAAGGTTTTAAGCCAGGGAACCTTCCCGAAGGAATATCAGGGAATTTACCTTACACCATTTGAGTCCAGAAAGATGTTTGTTGACAAGGGATGGAAGACTGTTGCAGCATTCCAGACGAGGAACCCGATGCACCGCTCGCATGAGTATCTTGCAAAGATAGCGATAGAGACATGCGACGGCGTATTTGTCCACATGCTTTTAGGGAAGCTGAAACCCGGCGATATCCCCTCGGATGTAAGGCAGAAGGCCATTGATGTGCTGACTGAAAAATATTTTGTAAAGAATACTATTGTTATCGGTGGATATCCGCTTGATATGAGATACGCAGGACCGAGAGAGGCGCTTCTCCATGCACTCTTCAGGCAGAACTACGGCTGTAGCCATCTCATAGTCGGCAGAGACCATGCAGGTGTTGGCGAATACTACGGCCCGTTTGATGCGCATAAGATATTTGATGAAATTCCGAAGGATGCGCTTGAGACAAAGCCTCTGAAGATTGATTGGACATTCTGGTGCCATAAGTGCGACGGCATGGCTTCTATGAAGACATGTCCTCATGGAAAAGATGACAGACTGATTCTCAGTGGAACAAAGCTGAGGAAGATGCTTTCAGAAGGCGAAGAAGTGACAGACAAGTTCAGCCGGCCAGAGGTTCTTGATATACTGCGGAAGTACTACGAAGGTTTGACAGAGAAGGTTGAGATAAAGACCCATAAATATGCAGAAGGGGCATAAA
>JAHFEP010000299.1 GCA_023248415.1 Nitrospirota bacterium | reverse complement strand
CAAAAAATATTGGACAGTTTTGAAAAAGGCGAATGGGTTCCGGTTAAGAATCTTTCAAAAAGAAAAGCCGAACTGATGAAGTATGCACGGAATACTTTAAAGAAAGATAAACGGCTAAATATAAGAATTTCAGAAAGAGACCTAATGGAATTGCAAAAACGGGCAGTAAACGAGGGATTGCCTTATCAGACATATGTTGCCAGTATAATTCATAAATTTATTAGCGGTAAGCTGATAGCTGCAAAAAAATGACCTGCTAACAATTTAAATCACAACTTCATATCAAAAAATAATTCGTCAACTATAGCCACTGATTTGGGTCATTCTATAATTATTTTCCTCTTGACTTTTAAATGTGATAGTCATAACATATTATCATCAAGTCTAAGCAAGGTTTCAATTTTTCCTTTCAAAGTTTCAGTTTTCCTTATGCTCCGGTAGGTTTCTGATGGTTTTTTGCAGCTAATCAGTAACTTTTTGCAGGAGGCAGACAGTGAAATTCCAAAGTCATAAGAATATATAAATAAATACTCTCGCCTTACATTATAAAAGGAGGGATGCAAAATGACTGTTTCACGAAGGGATTTCCTAAAGCTCTCAGGAACAGCAGCAGCAACAGCAGGCCTTACTGTCATTGACTATGACCTTGAACCTGCAAAGGCCTATGCCCAGACCCTCAGGATTAAAAATGCAAAGGAGACAGCATCCATCTGCCCATACTGCGCTGTTGGATGCGGCCAGATTGTCCACAGCATTGACGGCAAGGTCGTAAACATTGAAGGCGACCCTGACCATCCAATCAATCTCGGCACGCTCTGTCCAAAAGGGAGCGCCACATACCAGCTTATTGTAAATGAAAGAAGACTCTCCAAAGTAAAATACCGCGCGGCAAATTCAGACAAGTGGGAGGAAAAATCCCTTGACTGGGCAATGGACAGGATTGCCAATCTCTACAAAAAGACAAGGGATGCTTCCTTTGTAGAAAAAGAAGACAACATTACAATCAATCAGTGCAGGGGCATTGCCTCAATGGGAAGCGCAATGATTACAAATGAAGAGGCATACCTCCTGTGCAAGTTCAACCGCGCATTGGGCGTCATCTACCTTGAGCATCAGGCGCGTGTCTGACACTCCTCTACGGTGCCCGGTCTGGGCGTCTCATTCGGCAGGGGTGCAATGACCAATCACTGGATAGATTTAAAGAACAGCGACTGCATACTTGTTATGGGCTCTAATCCTGCAGAGAATCATCCATGCGGATTTAAATGGGCTATAAAGGCAAAAGAAAAGGGCGCAAAGATAATAAGCGTTGACCCACGATTTACCCGTTCATCTTCCATTGCAGACATCTATGCGCCAATGCGCTCAGGAACAGACATTGCAATACTCGGCGGCCTTATCAATTATACAATAGAGAATAATCTTTATCACAAAGAGTATACCTTGGAGTTTACAAATGCAGCAACCCTAATTGACCCTGAGTTTGGTTTTGTGGACGGCCTGTTCACAGGCTTTGATAAGGAGAAGAAGACATACGACCGCGCTACATGGAAGTATCAGACAGGTCCTGATGGAAAGGTTATGGAGGACAGGAAGCTTCAGCACCCTCATTGCGTATTTCAATTGTTAAAGAGGCACTTCTCCCGCTACACGCCAGACATGGTCTCAAAGATATCCGGAATGCCAAAGGAGAAGTTTCTTGAGATCGCAAAGCTCTTCTGCTCAACAGGCGCGCCTGACAAGGTTGGGACAATGATGTATGCAATGGGCTGGACACAGCATTCTAAAGGTGTCCAGAATATCCGCACAGCAGCTATATTGCAGCTCCTGCTTGGCAATATTGGGATGCCTGGCGGCGGCATAAATGCTTTACGCGGGCATATAAATGTCCAGGGCGCTACAGACTTTGCATTGCTCTATCATGATTTGCCAGGTTATCTTGGCATACCTTCAAAAAAAGACCATCCGACTTTAAAGGACTATCTTGAAAAGACAACCCCTAAGACGAGCTTTGGAAGCAACAAGCCAAAGTTCTTTAAGAGCCTGCTTAAGGCATGGTTTGGCAATGCAGCGAGTGATAAAAATGACTTCTGCTATGATTATCTGCCAAAGGCGAGCGGTAATTATTCGCACATGGCTTTATTTGAGGACATGTATGCTGGAAAGATAAAGGGCTTTTTGGTTGTTGGCCAGAACCCTGCTGTTGCAGGGCCGAATGGAAACTTAGAGAGAAAGGCAATGGAGAAATTGGAATGGCTAACTGTGATAGATTTTTATGAGACAGAGACAGCAGCCTTCTGGAAGGCTCCGGGTGTAAATCCAAAAGACATAAAGACAGAGGTATTTCTGCTTCCTGCTGCAAGCAATGTTGAAAGGGAAGGGACATATACAAACAGCGGAAGATGGGCGCAGTGGGGATTCAAGGCAGTAGAATCAGAGACAGACAGAAGGACAGACGGATGGTATATATATCAGCTTGGCTTGCGATTGAAAAAACTTTATGCAGAAAGCAAGGAGAAGAAGGAGAGGCCGATTCTTGATTTAACATGGGATTACGGCGAGGGGACGCCTGATGCAGAAAAGATTCTAAGGGAGATTAATGGTTATGCTATTAAAGATGTAAAAAAGGATGGAAATGTTGTTGTAAAGGCAGGCGATAATATGCCGGGCTTTGCCCTGCTTCAGGACGACGGTTCAACTGCCTGCGGCAACTGGATATACTCTGGAATATTCCCGAAGGAAAATAAATCAAAGAACAGAAAACCTGATAAGGGCGATACTATTGGCGCTAATCTCGGCTGGGCATTTGCATGGCCTGCAAACAGGCGAATCATATACAACCGTGCCTCAGCAGATGCAAATGGAAAGCCATGGTCAGAGGCAAAGAAATATATTACATGGGACCCTAATGCAGAGCTTCCTGACGGAAAAAAAG
>JAHFEP010000126.1 GCA_023248415.1 Nitrospirota bacterium | reverse complement strand
TTCAATTCCGCCCCTTATCAAAAAGAGGGAGTGAAAGCTGCCGATAAAAAATAATATAGCGCCGATTATTTGTAAAATGGTTTCCATTATTTTGTAAACGAGGGCCTGCCGCTCTTTTTTCTTACATCTTCCATTAATGCCACTGTTACTTCTTTCAGGCCTTTTTCTTTTGCATGCCTTTCCACTGCCTTTTTAACCATGCCTTTTAAAAAGAATGGCACTTTCTCAAGCCTTGCCTCTGCCTCAGGGCTCCAAGAGATTACCCCCCCAATCCCCCCCTTAGTAAGGGGGGGCGAAGGGGGGGTAATCTGCGGTTTAATCTTATAGCCGATTTTCCCCGGCTCATATTTGCACCATGGGTCTTCTGCCATTATATCCTTTGTTGATGCGTATGCCCTTGCGCGGCATCCGCCGCAGAGGTATTCAAATTCACAGTCACCGCACCTGCCTGTAAGCTTCGGTCTCCTCATGTTTTGAAAAAAATCAGCGCTGCTCCATATATCTGCAAAACTCTCATTCTTTACATTTCCTACAGTTGTTGGAATATACGGGCATGGCGTAACATCTCCTTCAGGTGTAATTCTACAATAGTGGAATGCAGCAAGGCATCCGCCGCCAGTATATCCTGCTGCCTTTGTAATCGGCGACTCAGGGTCCTTTTCGTATGCAAGTCTTTTAAAATGGGGTGCGCATCTTGCGGTAACCATCATGTTTTTGTATCTGCCTTGAATGTCCAGCAAGAGCCTGAGCGTATTCTCATACTGCTCTGCTGATATGTCTGTTATGTCCTGCCCCCTTCCTGTGCAGACCATAAAGAAGAGATTAAATACCCTTGCGCCAAGCTTGTGCGAAAGCTCTATGATTGCAGGCATCTCATCATAATTTGCTGTTGTAACAGTTGTCTGTATTTGAAATTCTATGCCGTGTCTTTTGCAGGATTCTATCCCGTCCATTGCCTTTTCCCATGCGCCTTCCATGCCCCTGAAGGCATCATGGTATTTTGGGCTGGCAGAGTCTATGCTTATTCCAACACCTGCAACACCAGATTTAACCATCTCCTTTGCAGCCTTGTCATCAAGTGTTGTTGCATTGGTTCCAAAGACAACCATCAAGCCTTTTTTTGATGCATGAGCTGACAGGTCAAAGATGTCTTCTCTTACAAGCGGCTCGCCGCCTGTAAGTATGAGCATGGCTGCAGAATTCACCTCTGCAATCTGGTCTATCAGCCTCTTTCCCTCTTCTAATGAAAGCTCGTTTGGATCTTTTTTGGTTAAGGCATCAGAATCCAGATAGCAGTGTTTGCACCTGAGATTGCACCTTTTTGTGGTATTCCATGATATAAGATAGGGGGCAAAACTACTCATTCTGCTTATTTTTATCTGCGAGTCCACTAAAATATTTTTCGAACTTCTTTATTATCTCTTCGTTCTTGCCTGTTCTCTCTGCAAGAAACTGCTTTATTATGCCTATGACCTCTGTTTTTTTTGAATCCTTCATTTTATCCTTTGCCTTGTCAAAGGCCATCATGTCAAGTTCATCAAATCCGAGCCTCTTCATCCTCTTTGTAACCATCATCATAGATTCATCCCGAATCTCTGAGAGGAATTTGGATGTAATGACCTTGTATCCCTTCTCCTTTGCCTTCTTTACCATCAGCTTGTATATGCCCGGCCTTACAAACTCAGGCGCATTCTCAACCCTCTTTAATGCCTCATCTTCCCATGTAATCTCGCCTTCTGTTTTGGCTTCACGCTGGCTAAAGCCTGCGGCGGCCTCCCCTGACTTCTGACCCATTGCTCCTGACCCCTGACCCTTGTCTTCTGACTTCTTTTTTATTCCCATCTTTTCCCTTGCAGAAGGTGGGAGGAGTTTTTCCACTGCCGCTTCCATAATATCTGCTGTTATCTCTTTTGCGCCTTTATCCCTGGCAAATCCCTCTATTGCCTTAATTGCCATCCCTCTTACAAAGGCTGGGATTATCTCAAGCCTTGCCTCTGCATCCTTTGTCCATGGAAGAGAATCCTTCTTGCTATCCTTTCTAATCTCTTCAGAAGGGGTATAGTCCCTGCTTACAATCAGGATATTGCACTGCGCAAATCTTAAAAGATTTTCTGTATTGCTGCCGATATCAAGGCCGTTTGCGCTGTGAACACCAAGCCTGCCTATAACCAATAATGACGGCGAGTTGTCCTTTACATATTTCAATATCTCATCATAGGGCTTGCCTGACAGGAGCTTTGTGGTAATATCTAAGCCGTCCATTTGGGCAATTTTCTTTGCTGTATCAAGATGCTCCTGATATATCTTTGCCATGCCTTTATCAATAATCTCCTCGTGAAGCTGTTCCTGCTCTTTGAATTTGAACATCTTTCCTGCCTCTTCTGAAAGAACATCTGCAATATTTTTAAAGGCAACATAATGAAAATTCGGGTCAAAGGCAGAGACCGCCTCAACAGGCGTCCCAAATGCCTTGCCAATTGCAACTGCTGATTTTACTGCTGCCATGGAATTCGGGCTTCCGTCAACTGCAACGATTATCTTTTTGTCAAAAAGCCTGTTGTTCTTGGTTATCAGGATGTCTGTCTTGACCCTTCTTACAACCCTTTCACATACACTGCCGATCATACTCCCATTTACTGCGCCAAGCCCTTGAATACCCATGATTACAAGGTCATAAGGATTTGATTTGATGTCCTCTACTATCTTTGCGTAATTCTTGCCCTCAAGAAGTCTTCTCTTACATTGAATATTTGCTGTTTTACATTTCTGCTCAAGTACATCAAGGAAGGAATCTGAGATTATCTCAAGTCCCTTTGTTATTAAACCATTGTGTATATCCCTCTGTCTTTGCAGCTCCTTTTCTTCCTGATACTTGTCTGGAAGGCCTGACTCCATCTGTTTGAATCTGTTGTCATGGAGCCTTGCTGCATATACATGGTTGCCTGTGATGTGTGAATGGAATTTTTTTGCAAGTTCAATGCCTATGTCTATTCCAAAGACTGAATATTTGGAATTGTCAACTGGCAGGAGTAATTCTTTATACATTGTTAAACACCCCCTCTATAAATCCTTATGCCTTTTTAAGTATTGCAAATATAGCATAATTTTGCGGGGTTTTGCAACAATTTTATAACCTTATTACATATGTCCCTGCAATCTTATCATGCAGGCCCTGCTTCTGTTTGGTAAAGGCAACCATAAGGTAGCCTATGCCAAGTGTTAGCCCTGATATGGAATATCCAACCCATCTTGAGAATGCCCTGCCATAGGTCATCTCCTTGCCATTTGTCTGGATAATTTTTAATTTAAGGAGCATCTTTCCTGGTGTCTGTCCCATCCAGCCGACAAAGAAAATAGAATAAGCCATGCCAACAATACTGCTTACCAAGAAGCTAATTATGAATGAAAGTATCTGCCCTTCTTCTGTAATCCCGCCGCGCATAATTGAACCCATGCCAACACCAAGGACGATAAAAAAACCGAATATCCCTTGTATAATAATTAAGACAATTCCATCAACAAATGATGCTACAAATCTTATCCAGAATCCTCCTTTGGGAAGACTTTCTGCATCAGGATATGGAGGCAGCGGTTCGTAAGAAGGTTCACTGACAGGTTCATCGGAGATTGGCGGAGGAGGCGCAGCAAAGCCTTCATCAAATGGGGTTTCTGGCGTCTGTATAGATGGTTCTTCTATGGTTGGGGTTGTAAATGTTGGTTCTGATAGCTCTGACAGCCCTGAGTCAATCGGAGATGCCTCTATCTTTTTTTCAGGTTTTAGAGCAGGTCTGCTTACAGGTTTGGATGCGCTTATTCCTTTTGATTCCCTGTATGCCTTTAAATCATACCCGCATTTTTTGCATGTATCAGCATACTCAAAGGTTGTGAAACTGCATTTTGGACAGAGCATGAATTTTCTCCTTAATAATTAAAAAATCCCCTCTTTGTCTTTACACCAAGAAGGTCGCCTGAGACCATTCTTTTAAGCATTGGCGCTGGCCAGAAGCGGAAGCCCAGTTCCTTTGTATATTTTTCCAATGTGGACAGCACTGTATCCAAGCCTATCTGGTCAGCATAATGCAGCGGCCCTCCCTTGTCCTGAGGAAAGCCTGTGCCTGCCATCATGGCTATATCAATATCACCAGCAGTTGATACATTTTCCTGCAGGCAGATTACTGCCTCATTAACCAATACGCTTATTAGTCTATCCGGGGAAAAGGATGTCCCCTTTACACCTGTCTGCTTCTGCGCCTTTTCTATCAGCTTATTCAATGTGTCATCAGATTCATTTTCATAATTATAAAATCCAGCGCCTGTCTTTGTTCCAAATCTCCCTGCCTTAACAATCTCTGTTAAAAGCTGTGCAGGCGCCATCCTTGGGCCATAGGCATTGTATAGAATCTGCGCAACACGTTCTGCTGTATCCAGGCCGAGCATGTCTGCTAAGGCAAATGGTCCCAAAGGCATGCCGAAGGCGAGCATAGCATCGTCAATCTCTTTTGCCGTTGCAGCGCCCTCCTGAACCGCTAAGACAGCCTCATTCAGATAAGGCATCAAAATCCTGTTTACTAAAAATCCAGCGCACTCCTGAACCCGAACTGCTATCTTGCGAAGGCTCTCTGTAAAGGCAACAACATCCTCTACTGTCTCCTGTGATGTTGTAAGTCCTGGAATCACCTCCACCAATTTCATCTTGTGCGCTGGATTAAAAAAGTGCATTCCAATGATCTTGTCAGGTTTTTTTGTTGCTGACGCCATCTCTGTAATTGAAAGAGCAGAGGTATTTGAGGCAAATATTGTTGATTCAGGGCAGGACTTTTCCAATTCCTGCAAGACCTTTTGTTTTATCTTCATGTCCTCTGGCACAGCCTCTATTACAATATCAACATCGCCAAAATCATTAAATGTAGTTGCCCCGCTGATTAATGCGAGCTTCTGCTCCATTTCTGTTGATGTCATCTTTCCCTTGTCCACACGTTCCTGATAGATTTTTCTTACTTTAACAATGCCCTTTTGCACTGCCTCATCATTTACATCCTTTAATATTACTGGCAGGCCTGAATATGTAATAACCTGAGCAATCTCTGCGCCCATTATGCCTGCGCCGAGGACTGCTGCCTTGTAGATGTACATTATAAGAACCTCCATTCTTGTCATTGCGAGGGACTTTAGTCCCGAAGCAATCTCAAGGCGAGATTCCTTCGCTTTGCTCGGAATGACATGTATTATTTTTTACTTCCTCTCCACTACCACTGCGCCGCCGAGGCCGCCGCCAATGCACATGCTGGCAAGGCCGAGTGTTAAATTTCTTCGCTTCATTTCTCTTAGCAATGTTAAAGTCAGTCTTGTCCCTGTCATGCCAACAGGATGGCCAAGCGCAATTGCGCCGCCATTAACATTTATAATTTCCCTGTTTAAGCCGAGCTTTTTTTCTACTGCAATATACTGTGCTGCGAATGCCTCATTTATCTCAATCAACTGGATATCCTTTAATTCAACACCTGCCTTTTTTAATACAAGTGGTGTTGCATGGGCAGGTCCGATGCCCATCCTGTGCGGCTCTACACCTGCAAAGGCATAAGCCCTGATATAGCCGAGCGGCTCGTAGCCGAGCTCTTTTGCCTTTTCTTTGGACATGATTAATGCAGCAGCAGCGCCGTCGCTTATTGGGCAGGAGTTGCCAGGTGTTACGCTTCCATTTTCTTTAAATATGGTTGGATATACAGATAACATCTGCTCAGTTAAGGCGACATTCGGGCCTTCATCCTGTGCAAAGATTTCTGGCGACACCTCTTTTCCAGCAACCTTTTTTGGCACGCTTACAGGCACAATCTCATCTTTAAATTTTCCCTCCCTGATTGCCCTGAATGCAAGCTTGTGGCTTCTTATTGCAAACTTGTCCTGCTCCTCGCGGGTTATATTAAACTCTTCAACAAGGTTCTCTGCAGTCCTTCCCATAAGCTGGTTGCAGATAGGATCAGTCAGCCCCTCCCAGAGGCTGTCTACCATCATGCTGTTTTTTAATCTCTTTCCAAACCGCAAGTCCCTGCTTAAATATGGCGCACTGCTCATGCTCTCTGCGCCGCCTGCAATCTGTATATCTGCATCACCAGCCTGAATATTTTGACAGGCATTTACAATGGACTGCAAACCAGATGAGCAGTTTCTCTGAACAGTATATGCCGGAATCTCTATTGGCAGTCCTGCCATAAGGGCAATTACCCTCGCTATGTTGGGCGCATCAGATGACTGGCTGACACAGCCAAAGATGACCTCATCTATCAGCTTTGGGTCTATCTTTGTGCGGTTTATTAATTCCCTTACAACAATCTCGCCGAGTCTCTGCGCAGGCAAATCCTTTAAAGCGCCTCCAAGATTTCCAAGGGGTGTTCTGACGCCGTCTACAATTACAACCTCTCTGCGATTAATATCTGACATCGTTCCCTCCGATTGAAGATTTTATTTTAAATATTTTTGGCCGATTATTTCAATATACCTTGCTACATCCGCAATATCTGATTTGATAAACCGATACACCTTTTGATTATCAATCTCCCAATATTGGTGTATAAGAAGATTACGAAATCCTGCCATCTTCTGAAGCCTGCTGCCGAGTTCGCTGTCAATTATATTATTCTCTGTCAAGATATCAAAACATGTGCTGTACCCTTCTGGAATTCTATGAAGCTCTTTTGTTGAAATATGGGTGCAGATTGATATACAACCCTCAATCATTATCAGGAGGTGATATTTAGCTGCAGCTATCTGCTCGTCATTTGAGAGAAACTCCTTAACGTCCAGCGATGTATACCTTCTGAGATGGTCAACCGCAGTCTGAATCTCAGATATCCGTTTTGCAATTTTTTCTTTATCTGCAGGCATATTATACAAGCTCCCTTATTGCTTCTGCTCTAAGCGGCATATAATCCAATGCTTCTGTTACTGTTTTTTCAATTATTTCATCTCTTTGGCTTTCATCTTTACAAAAAAGTTCAATTCCTTCACGGAATATGCGGTAGCGGAAGTATAGCGAAGCTTCATTTATGGGTACACAATCAATGGGAAGATGGTACTTACTGCTGAGATCAGCCCCGATGGACAATGATTTAGACAGAGGGTCCTCTTCAGGGCTAAAATAAACAGCGATGTCTATATCCCTAAAACCTACTTTTTCATCATAATCTTTAAAACTGCCAAATAAGTAGGCAAAAAGCATATCTTCATTTTTCATCAAATCCAAAGTTATGGATTGTAGTAAGTCCCTGCGTTTGTTTTCTTCAAGCTTATAATACGTCATAACTGAATTTTAATGTAATGATGCTAAGTAGTCAAGGGATTTGGCTGTAAAATTGAAGAAAAAGCAAAAAAAATTGAAAGAGAGATTACAGGGGCGTTGAAACTATCGCCCCTGTGAGAATTGTCAGTCCTCTGGAAGTTTATAGCCTACGCCGGCAAACTGTATGTTTGCAGGGTCGTCGCAGCGCGGGGGTGATACTGCATGAACACCGCCGCATTTTGGACATTTGCCAACAAAGGTTGCTAAAACAAATTTCTCGCCGCAGCCCTTGCACTTTGCCTCTAAACCGCCGTTTGGAAGGGGCATATTTCTTACACCGCCTCCATGCGCATTATAGACAAATTCAATAAGTTCCAGTCCTTCTGAATAAGGCCCCCCGCCTGTTCCGCAGCTTCCGCAATCACCCATTTTTAAATACCTCCTGTTAATAATTACTTTAAACAATAAAATAATACTACATTTAGCCATCAAAAAGCAACCTGTTTTTAATTCCCTGAGGCTGATTAAAAATCCAATGGGCTTTTTGCCTCTTTTATGGTTCTGCTCGGCACACAATGCGTGTAGACCATTGTTGTCTTCACATTGCTGTGGCCAAGCAGCGTTTGAATAGTCAGGATGTTATTATGTATAATAGATGGGTAACAGGGACTGCCAGTTTTTTAAGGATGGCAGAATACTGTTCCCAAATATCGGCTGGAATCATTTGCATAAGCAGCTAACACCCATAGGGGCTAATATTCAATTCTGCATATTAGTCCCGAAGAAAGTGCAATAAAATTTATCAGATACGGCAGGTATTTTTTTTATTGACTGCACATAGAACCTATGATAGCCTTTTACATAGTTGTTCAGATAATA
>JAHFEP010000298.1 GCA_023248415.1 Nitrospirota bacterium | reverse complement strand
GAGCCTATAATCCTTGAACTTTGTGTTGAATTCTTAAGCACAGAAGGGTACTTAGTTGATACTGCAAGAGACGGAAGGGATGCCTTAGCCTTATTGGATAAGAATGAGTATAATGTTGTTATAAGCGACATGAAGATGCCGTCTTTAAGCGGGGCAGAGTTTTATAAATTAGTTAAGGAAAAATACCCGAAGGTTGCAAAAAAAATTATATTTGTTACCGGTGATGTGTTGAATATTGAAACAAAGGCATTCTTAGAGAGTACAAATAATTCCTATCTTATCAAGCCTTTTAAGCTTAATGAACTCAGAAATATTGTAAGAGAGGTTATAAAAGGGCCAAAATAGGAATCTTTTGCCCCACCCAAATTCTTCAGAAAATCATTAGGACTTTTATTTGACAAATAGCCCCTTTTTGTCTATTATTATAAGAGATTATTATTATTAGAATATTTCTGCAAAAGGAGGTAAGTCTTGTTTAAGTTTAATACAATAGAAGAGGCTATTTCTGATATCAAAAAGGGTAGAATAATCATCCTTATAGATGATGAGGACAGGGAGAATGAGGGTGACTTAACTATGGCCGCTTCAACGATAACCCCGGAAGCCATTAATTTTATGGCAAAATACGGCCGCGGTCTTATATGTCTTACCATAACCCATGAAAGGGCAGAGGAGTTAAATTTAAAACCAATGGCATCGGAAAATACTGCACAATTTGGCACTGCCTTTACAGTTTCGGTTGATGCAAGGGCAGGCACAACAACAGGCATCTCTGCCTCTGACAGGGCAAATACAATATTGGCTGCCATTAACCCTAAGACAAAATCCGATGATTTAGCAAGGCCGGGACATATATTCCCAATTATTGCAAAAAAAGGGGGCGTTCTTCACAGGGCAGGACAGACAGAGGGCTCAGTTGATTTAGCAAGATTAGCTGGATTATATCCTGCCGGTGTAATCTGCGAAATAATGAATGATGACGGAACAATGTCAAGGGTGCCGCAATTAATGGAATTTGCCAAGCTTCATAAGTTAAAGATTGTTACAATTAAGGATTTAATTGAATACAGGATAAAAAGAGAATCCTTTGTAAAAAGGGCAGCAACTACAACTCTGCCAACGATGTTTGGCGGCGAGTTTAAGGCAATACTTTATCAGAGCGAAATAGATAATGATACACATCTTGCATTAGTAAAAGGCGATATTAAAGAGGATGAGGAGATATTGGTAAGGGTGCATTCAGAATGTCTTACAGGCGATGTCTTTGGTTCAAAGAGGTGTGACTGCGGTGAACAGCTTCATAAGGCAATGGAGGTAATAGAATCAGAGGGAAAGGGCGTAATACTCTATATGCATCAGGAGGGAAGGGGTATCGGCCTTGTAAATAAGCTGAAGGCATACGAGCTGCAGGATAAGGGGCTGGATACTGTTGAGGCAAATATTAAACTCGGTTTTAAGGCAGACTTGCGTGACTACGGCATTGGCGCTCAGATACTTGTTGACTTAGGGCTTAGAAAGATAAAATTGATGACAAACAATCCAAGAAAGATTGTTGCCTTAGAGGGTTATGGATTAAAGGTTGTAGAAAGGGTGCCTATTGAGATTTTACCTCATGACAGGAATGTCAGGTATTTACAGACAAAGAAGCATAAGATGGGACACCTTTTGGAGAATGTGTAGTTTTAGACGCCAATTTTTGCAATTAGGTATTATATTAAATATGGAGGAATAAAAGATGCCGAAGATATTTGAAGGGGGATTATCAGCAAAGGGATTAAAGTTTGGAATTATAGCAGCAAGATTTAATGACTTTATTACAAACAGGCTCTTGGAAGGCGCTTTAGATGCCTTAAACAGGAGCGGCGCAAAGACAGATGACATTGAGATTGTAAAGGTGCCTGGTTCTTTTGAGATACCATTAGCAGCTAAAAGGATGGCAGGCAGCGGTAAATATAATGCCATAATCAGCCTCGGCGCTGTAATCAGGGGCGATACACCGCATTTTGATTATATTAGCGCAGAGGTAACAAAAGGCATAGCTGCTATTTCTCTGGAAACAGGTGTTCCAATCTCTTTTGGTGTGTTAACAACAGATACAATTGAGCAGGCGATAGAGCGGGCTGGCGCAAAAGCTGGCAATAAGGGCTGGGAGGCTGCAATGGGCGCTATTGAGATGGCAAATCTCTTTAGCAGTATGGCCCAGAAATAGCGATTGAGGAATAAATGGGACACAGAAGAAAGGCTCGTGAACTTGCGCTTCAAATTCTCTTTCAATATGATTTGACAAAGGGTCAAGGTAATACCGAAGAGTTTTTTAAGGACAAAGAGATTGAGGAGGATATAAAAGAATTTGCAATCAGATTAAAGGATGCTGTAATAGCACATCTGCCTGAGATTGATGCTATTATAAAAAAGAAGACAAAAGGATGGACATTAAAGCGGATGGCAGTTGTAGACAGGAATGTCCTTAGGTTTGCAATATGCGAAATGCTCTATTTTCCGGATATTCCTCCGAAGGTTACTATAAACGAGGCAATAGAGATTGCAAAGAAATATGGCAGCGAAGATTCAGGCCAGTTTGTAAACGGAATTTTGGACAGGATATATAAAGAGGAGTGCAAGGCATAATGAAGGCAAATATATTTTCAGAGAGATTGACAAAGATAGATGACAAGGTAATCGTGGCCGGCTTCTTTTCAGATGTCAGGCCATTAAAAGGTCTGGCAGGTGAAATAGACTGGTTATTTAACGGAGATATTTCAAGATTGATATTTGATGGTAAATTAAACGGCCAGTTCGGGGATTCACTTCTTTTATACTCAAATAGATTAAAAACAAGAAATGTCCTTTTATTGGGCATGGGTAAAAGAGAAAATTTTGATTCTGCTGCTGTAAGAAATACAACAAAATCACTTGCCCAGAAATTGGATGGCATTAATATAAAAAGCTTTACC
>JAHFEP010000125.1 GCA_023248415.1 Nitrospirota bacterium | reverse complement strand
AGGCATTAATACCAGCCTTATGTGTCGCCTCATCAACCCATTCAACATTTATAAGCGGCAATATATCATCATTAAAAGTCCTTACTGCCTCCATCCCAAGACGATGCTGAACAAGGGCAAATGTTTCTATTAAAATATAATTGTTACAAAACAGGATTGCCTCAGAAGAAATTAATTCTATCCATTTTGACTTTGCCTTGTGATGATTTTTGTCATCTGCATCTAAAATAGCTAAAAATGCTGAGGTGTCAATAAAAGCCTTCACTTTTTAAATGCCTCTGCCAAATATTTATCATGAGATAAAGAAAGGTCTGATGCTTTAGAATGGAAACGGCCTGCTGCTGCGATTGCGCGTTTCCGCCTCTCTTCAAAATCAACATCAGCCTTTATAGCCATAAAATTATTCACAGCCTGCCGTATAATCTCTGCAATAGACCGATGCTCTTTAGAAGCTATTTTTTTTAATTTCTTTATCTGCTCTTCTTTCATCTGAATCTGTGTTCTTACCATATTCCCTCCAGTGATTACACTTTTCAACAAATGATAACACATGCTTATATCGCTCTGCAAGAACAAAAAAAGATAATGTAATAATCAGCATTATCATCAATATCAGCCCCTCGCCTTTAGCCTTTTGCCCTTTGCCATTATCATCCTTCACAAACCCACATCCGCCGCCGCCACCGCTTGAGGTGGTATCACCGCCTGATGATGGTGGTGGAGTATTGCCACCGCCAGAGCCACCGCCACCGTTCAGATACCCTCCATTAATAATATCCTGCCAATTATCTGTTAGCATCAATGCATCAAATTTTCGAATATGGGCTGGTGCATCGTAAGCTGGTTGAGCAATAGTCCCATTCATTGCAATAAAACCGATAATAGCGGAGCTATCTACTACTGTTCTAACATTATTATATTCGGCAATTTTAAGTCCGTCAATCCAAACGGCTGCATAACCAGTCTTATCTGAAGCTATTCTTATTGCCATAACAGCCGAGTACCATCGTTCATATTGCAATTGTAAGGGATTAGCAGCACTATAACCATTCTGATTTAACACAAAAATTTCCCCTGTCTGCTGTTCAGGATTAAGTTGGTCACGGGCATTTGATAACCAGAGGGTATAGCGATGGTCTTGGTTATCTGCTATTGGTCCCCAATGTCCAAAACTTATACTCCATCTGATGCCAGATGCTCCATAAATTTCAACACCTTTATCACCACTTCCTCCAGTTTCATGCCAAATATCCAGTCCATTAATCCTTGTGAAATTGAAGAAAAAGGCTAAATAATAAGTTGTTCCTAAAGAAACAGGCATTGGAAATGTGTTATGATTAACAATTTCTGTATAAGCGGAAGGTTGATTGTCAGTAGTTACCCACTGGAAATATTGAGACCCTTGTCCCGCCCCTCCAGCCGATTGAACCGTTGCATCACTGCCAGTGCTCGTGCATCCTTGTGTGCAAATATCTACGCCATTTGGTTCCCTAGGAACACCATTACCTACGGTCCCATTTTCAGCATCATAATAGAAATAGACTGTGGCATGAGCAGGAGCATAGACAACAAATAACAATAGAAACATTATACTAATTAATTTTAGCTTATAACACATTTTTTTACCTCCAAATGTACTATTGGTGTCAAGCGATGTTTTATAGAAAAAATTTTTTCTTAACTTAAGATGAATCAGCAGCAAAAGGAGAATTGCAATACTTAGCCCCTCGCCTTTAGCCCCTTGCCCTTTGCCATTATCATCCTTTATATAACCGCAGCCGCCTCCGCTGCCACCTCCGGAGTCGCTGCTGCCGCCTGAACCACTGCCTGATGATGGTGGTGGAGTATTACCTCCACCAGAACCTCCGCCGCCTGTTGTAGGTGTAGGTGGTAATGATGTATCAGCGCCCATGTCATAGCCGTCACTTGCCGCTTTATAGCCAGGGCTGTTAGATAGAAGCGTAAAATCTTTATTTGCATAATCCTTAAATATTGGAGCTTGTTGAATGTTGCTTGTTCCTGTTAAAGGGGCTGTTGCTGTAGTGTAATAATTGCCGAGGACCCGTATAGGAGAACTAAAACTGGATGAATAGATAAGGTTGTGGTCAAAAGTTGTATTGCTTGTATCTACAGTCTTATACGGCCAAACAGAAAGTCCTCTGTGCTCTGAGTTTGTAAAGTTATAGATTAGATTATCCTTTATGATTGTATTAAGAGCACCAGTACAGGCACTGGGGCCATATAGAACAATTCCTTTTAAGGTGTCTACTATAGTGTTGTGCGTGATTATTGTACCAACCCCACCGACACCTGAACAACTTGTTGCCTCATCATAAACCTTTATACCAATACCTCCTGAATTATAAATAATATTATTGGTAACATTAACATTATTAGCTGTTATCTGTATCCCTGCTACTACAATACCGTGAATAAGATTATTTCTCATAATTGGAACAGCATTATCATTTTGTTTATATTTTGCCCATATACCTTGAATAAGATCATACATTTCGTTATTTTCAATTACATAGCTTCCCGACCCCATACCTATCCACACTCCTTCTCCGCTTGTGCCTGATGATGTTGGTGCAAGAATAACATGATGCATCTTATTATTTCTTACTGTAATATTTGATA
The DNA here is from genome assembly GCA_023248415.1 of Nitrospirota bacterium. Lineage (GTDB taxonomy): Bacteria > Nitrospirota > CAKKRA01 > 9FT-COMBO-42-15 > 9FT-COMBO-42-15 > 9FT-COMBO-42-15. The sequence continues at coordinate 5,528 of JAHFEP010000125.1, read as the reverse complement.
TGTAGTTACCGAAAAATATATGCCCGCTATTATCATAGGCATTTAAATCATGAAGGTTACAGTTTTGAATTATAATATTAGATGTAGTTACATTCCTACCAAGATAAATATTTGCCCGCCATCCACGCATGATTTCTAATCCGTCGAAGGTGATGTAGTTTTTTCCTTCACTCTCAAAGACACCTATTGCACTCTGCCCCACCAGATTATTTGAGAAGCCTCCGTCAATAACAGGGGTCTCTCCTGTATAATTCTTGATTGTTATAGGTTGGGTTGCTGTGCCGGAATTAGTAAACAGAATATTGTTTTCTAAATATGTCCCACTGCGAATATAAGCAGTATCCCCTGCAACAAGTGTATTGGCTGCCTTTTGAACTGTTTTCCACGGCTGGGCTAATGTCCCAGTGTTTGCATCACTTCCATTTGTAGCAACATAGTAATCAGCTGCATTTGCTATTGAGAAGTGAAGTAATAAAAAAAATATAAAAAATATAAAAAATAAAATACTTTTAAAATACATGGCTTTTCTGGCTAATGCTATCCCTGCCAGCACAATAATCAGCATTATCATCAATGCCAGCCCTTCGCCTTTAGCCCTTGGCCCTTTGCCATTAATGTCCTTTATATAACCGCACCCGCCACCTCCAGAGCCAGAGTCGCCTCCACTGCCTGAACCACCACCGCCTGATGATGGTGGTGGTGTATTGCCGCCGCCTCCGCCTCCAGCGCTGTCATTATCAGTTATGGTAAGCGCAACAGCGCTTGGGCTGCCAATCACAGCGCCATTTGTTGGATTTGATAGCGTGATGTTCACAGTCTCATTGCTTTCAACAACAGCATCATCAATAATAGCTACTGTAAATGTCTTTGCTGCTGTATCGCCGCTCGCCCAGTTAAGCGTTCCGCTAACTGCTGTGTAGTCGCTGCCTGCTGTTGCTGTGCCATTGCTTGTGGCATAGCTCACTGATACTGCTCCAGCAGCGCTGCCTGTCCTTGTTGCTGTAATTGTAGCAGTCGGACCGGCTTCTGAAACACTATATGTAGCAGCGCTGAATTGCAGAACAGGAACAGGCGGCCCCCCATCACCTTCATACGCCCCTATATCAGGTGCAGTGCCTCTATAGCTTAATGTACCCCAGGTAGCATCTGTAACAACCTGACCTGCATCTATTAACTGACTGTTGCTGTTTAAATGAAAATCACTACTCTCACTCACAAAGTTCGGAGTGTATGTAACATTATTATAAAACATTACCCCGTAATTTGATTCCGCTGTTGATAGAGACATGCAATTATTAGAATATAACACCATATTGCCCTGATTCGGATTTTCAATTCCTGTTGTCCAATCCTTATACAAAATCTGATTGTGATGAACCACTGTGTTTGTCGTTACACCTCTTATGTGAACATTTAAAGAGTTTGGACAATATGCAGTATCGCCATAGTTGTAATACATAATGTTATTGGCAATGATATTATCATTCTCACTCGCACCATCCATGAATACTATTGCCCTGCCACCATTGTGATAGATTGCATTATTATAGATAAGATTATGATGTGCCCCATATCCAGTCAATCTGCTTATCTCAATTCCAGGCGATGGATTGGAATTAGTGCCGGTTCTATTGCCATCGTATATCACATTCCTCCTAATGGTATTGTAATCACCAGAAATCTGTATTCCTGGTTTATAATTAGTAATTGTTTTATTCTTTGCGGTATCTCTTACTATATTCCCCTCAAACAAATTATTTGCACTTACTGCATATGAATCGCTTACTACTGCCCATCCAATTCCCCACCCCCCATCCATAACATTGTTCATCCACTGGTTATAATTAGCATTGTTCTTTGTTAATGCTGTATCATGGCTTCCTCTTCTAAGTAAAGAGTATTGAATTATATTATAGTTGGCCGGTATTGTAGAGCCGACTGTCTGCATAGCAGACCCAGCATCTACATCTGCTGACCCGAAATCATGGCTATAGACCCCATGAACTAAATTATAACTCCCGGCAATCAATGGACCCCAGCTAACATTACCACTGCCATCAAATTCACAATTAGCAAGGGCATTATAGCTGCCACTTATAGCTACCATATTATCATTATAGTCGCTCGTTACAGTTATCCCGTCTATAACCACATAATTATAAGATACTGAAATGGGATTAGTATTGCTTGATGTAATATTAACTGTACTGCCAGGTTCTGCCATGATAACAATCTTATTATCAACACCTGCACTGCCGGAACGAACAGGACGGATGTAGTCATTTGCATAATTGCCAGCACTTATTATAATCACACGGCCGCCTGCAGCTAAATCCCTCGTGTTTATTGCATAGCTTATTGTCCTGCAAGGGCTTGCAAGTGCGCCACAGGCTGTATTATCAGCTCCAGATGTAATGTTTACATAGTATGCAACATAGTTTCTTGTTGTAACACTTGCTGTATTTGAATATGTAGAATAAACAGGACTTGCATCTCCCTTATATGTCCTTACCCTAAAACTATAGGAGGTATTGTTTCTTAAACTAAAAACAGGATATTGGCTTGCAGTGTTGTCTTGCGGGTCTTTGTAATGGCTCTCGGTAACCCAATACGGCGCTGTTGCTATTTCTGTCCAGCTTGAATATCTGCTGTCAGCAGCAGATTGTATCTCAATCTTGTATCCATAACCCGGGTCTGGAACTGCTGACCATGTCAGGTTAATCTGGTTAGGGCCCTTTGCTGCTGCTGTTATAGCAGGCGCATCAAGAGCCAAAACAGATGATGCATAAGTTACAATAAGTAAAAACAATGCTATTGGCACTATGATTCTCTTCATGGCTAAAACCTCCCTTTGGCCTTTACTAACCTTCTTGCAATATAAATCCCTGCTAAGCTTAAAAGCAGCATTATTATTAATGCCAGCCCTTCGCCTTTAGCCTTTTGTCCTTTGCCATTAATATCTTTTACAAACCCACAGCCACCGCCGCCAGAGGCAGAGGAATCGCCGCCTGAACCACCGCCTGATGATGGCGGCGGAGTATTGCCGCCGCCTGATGTTGTTGGGTTAACAATTAATGTGTCTATTCCAGTCTTATTATCCCCATCTGTTGCTGTTACCATTATTATATTCTGGCCGCTCTGCAAGGAAATATTGGAGATTGTCCAGTTTACAGTAGCTGTTGCTGCTCCGCTCCATGCAGCGCCACTCCCACCACGGTCATTGCTCCATGTTACACTCACAATACCAGGATTTGTTCCAAGGGTATCAGTGGCTGTGCCTTGAAGTGTTATTGTAGTATTAGATGTTGTAATTGTACTGCTTGATGGAGAGGTTATCTCAACACGAGGCGCATCAGGGTCATAGCCGATTGTCTCATTACCTGTTATATATACGCCCATAACTGATGCATAGTTTCCGCCTCTGCCAGAGGTTCTGGCTGGGGAATTGGCAGATAGATTGTAATCATCAGGGCTTATGCCGCCTGGGTTTACAAACAGAGGATTGGATGTCAAAGAATTTAAATCAAAACCTGTTGCTGTTCGCCATGATGCAATGGTGCTATAGTCAACATTGTTGTCACGTCTCCAAATTCCAGCCCCATAAAAAAGATTATTGTCAGCATAAGCAGGGCGGTTAACGCCAGTCCCAAATCTTTCCCATATTGAGCCACTACCGCCATGATAGAAGATGTTATTATAGACTTCGCTGTTTCTATTATTTGGATAGCTGACATTATCAATAACGACTCCATTTGCAGCGCCCATGTTGTAAACGGTATTGTTATACATTTTTAGATTGTATAATAAAGTTGGAGGGTCAGGAGAATCAAGCGCAATTGCACAATTTCTAATCAAATTTTGATAAACATTAAAATCAGTAACTCCCGAAGTTTCAGGAGTTATTTTAACAGCGGCTTTATCACAGTTATAAAAGTGATTCTTATAAACATTTACATAACGTGGGTTTACTTTCATCCCTACACCCAAATTGTTATCATGAATATCATTGTTGTAGATATTCACATAGCTCGCATCGAAAACCCAAATAGCGGATGCACTTACTACTGGTGCTATTGGGTTAGGGTCAGCTGACACACCATGAAGTTTGTTATTGTAAATGTCTACATATGAAGAGCCGCTGGGAACCGAAATTAAAGAGCCATTATATTGGTCTTTATGCGGTCTGCCGATTATATCGCAATTCCTTATGATGATATGATTAGAACCTCCAATCCTGACAATAGAGGACGCAAGGAGCCCATCGTCTAAGTTTCTATCTAAAGTAAACCCATCCCATATAATGTAACTACGGTTATAAGCTCCAATTGCTGCCACCTTATCAGCACCACCAGGATTAGCATCATGTATTATAGCCGTCTCCCCTGGGTATGCTTGGAATGTTATATAATTCCCAACAGTGCCTGAGTTAGCAGGGTTCATTGCAGGAATTTCATAGTTTGTGATAGTTCCTGGTTCGTAGGTCCCACCCCTGTAATAAACTGTATCCCCTGCCACTGCATTTGCCATAGCCGTCTGCCATGAACAGGCAGATGTTCCATTGAGCGGCGTTGAACCGCTGCAATTGGCCCATGCCGCCGTCCCAGTTGGAGAAACATAGTAATCAGCAGCCTGAGATATTCCTGCAAATAACAACAATATAAAAGCAGTTGCTATAAAGAACAGCATTGTTTTAGCAATGCCTGCCTTTTGCCATTTGCCTTTAGCCTTTAACCATTCGTATTGATTTGTTTTCTTTATCCTAAGCAAAATCAACAGCAAGAAAAGCAATATCATGCTTAACCCTCCGCCCTTTGCCTTCAGCCCTTTGCCATTAATGTCCTTCACAAATCCGCACCCGCCACCTCCGCCAGAGCCACCACTGTCGCCTCCAGAAGAACCGCCGCCACCTGTTCCTCCACCACCACCTGAAGTAGTGGCAGAAGCGGAAGATGATTGAGCGGAAACATTGCCGGCCGCGTCATAGGCGGAGACCGTGTATGAATAAGCCGTGGAAGCAGTGAGGCCGGTATTGGAATAAGTAGTGTTTGTAGTAGTGGTGAACTGGGTTCCGCCTCGGTATATTCTGTATCCTGTTACTCCAACATCGTCAGTTGAAGCAGTCCAAGAAAGGTTGATTTGACTGCTGCTAATAGCCTGTGCTGAAAGCCCTGTAGGAACAGTTGGCGCCTGAGTATCACTTGTTGGAGGATTAACAGTTAATACATCTGTCCCTGTTTTTCCATCCCCATCTGTTGCTGTAACTGTTATGATGTTCTGACCGCTCTGTAATGATATATTAGAGATAGACCAGCTTGTTGTCCCTGTTGCTGTCCCGCTCCATGCAGTGCCGCTTCCACCCCTGTCATTGCTCCAAGCTACACTTGTAACTCCAATATTTGTCCCTGCTGTATCAGAGGCAGTACCACTAAGATTAATTGAAGTATTAGTAGTTGTATAAGTGTCATTTGCTGTTGGTTGTGCAATTGACACAGTTGGGCAATCCGAGCAAAAAGGATATCCATTTGCAT
>JAHFEP010000297.1 GCA_023248415.1 Nitrospirota bacterium | reverse complement strand
AGGCCGCCGAATCCGCCGATTCTGAATCTTGGCGTAAAATTAAACCTTAATTGTCCTCCGTCAATATATACAGCGCCTTCTGGCACGCTGTGTCTGCCAATATAGGTATCAAGCCTGCCAAAGAGGTTTTGATATAGCATATACAGGGTTGTTATGGAATACTGGCGCTGCTGCGCTGCTGAATTTGTCTCCTTTGTTTTTTTATATCTCAAGTCCTCCCTTTCATTTCCATCGAAAAAGAAACTAAGATTTGTATCAAGCAGATTCAGCGCATTTAGATTAAGCCTTGTTGTAAGCGTGTTATAAATATAATCAGGTGTTGTTGTTGTTGTATCCTTATATGATGTCTTCATGTAGTTATATGAAGTGGATATATCGCCATAGAGCCTTTGCTTTAAAAGAGGCAGAGGCGCAGCAGCAGCCTTTTCCTCTATCTTCACCTCTTCCATCTCCGGCAGCACTGCAACAGATACCTCTTTTGTAGGTTCAAACATTACCTTGCTGCCAATATCTATCTTCTCACCCAAAATCTTGGAATACATCTTGGCAGTAGATGTATAGTCTTTTGCATCTATCACAATAACCTCACCAATCATCCTTTTATCAACTGATATCACCTCGTTTGTAGCAGGGTCCCGCTTCATATCTACTATCTTAAAGATGGGTAATATGGCGCCGTTTTGAAGCCCGTGCTTTTTGCCTGCATCAATATAAACAAAGTCATCACGTTTATTTGTAACAGCGCTTTTATAAGGCATTTTATTTATCAGCCTGTTTGTAATCTTTCTTGCCACATCCCTGACGATTGCTGCGGTTGCAGGCCCAATGATTACCTCTTCCTCATAGAATAAAGGCTCCCCTGTCTTTCCGCTGACCATCTGGATGAATATTCTTGTATTGTTATTAACCATGTCTATACTTCCAGTTACAATAGCATCTGCACTGCTCACCTTGCCAATTAATACACCAATATTCTGCGGCATGGGATGGGTTATAACTGCCCCTTTTGCATCAAGCTCTTTTTTAATCAATGCCTCTGAAACAGTTATTGTCTTAAAAGGGTACACTGCCTCAAACACATATCTGACCGCACTCTCCACTGCCCTGTCATATTTCCTGCCTGTCTTATCAATAAAACCAAAGGGCAGAATTTTGTTAAATGTAAGCACCTCATCAGCGCTATATTTGCCAATTTCATTTGATGAAGGCACTGCTAATTTTTCGGCTTTCTTTATTACTGTCTCAGCAACAATAGGTCTCGGAATAATCTCTTTTATGGGCTTATAATCAATCTTATTATTCACCCTTATTTCCCTTCCTGCTTTTAATGCCTGTATCTTTGCAGTTGAGGAGTTTTCCTTTGCATCTGTAACAATTAATGTTCCTATCTCTGCCTTGTCAACTGAAACCACATCGCCGAGAAATGGATGCCTGTTAATGCCAACAATTTCGTATACAGAAAGGATTGTCCCCTTTGCAACACCCTGATTAATGCCGGCATCAACTGTATAGCTCTTTTTATCTATGCCGGCAACAAGACCTTTATATGGAATCCTGTTCACAAGCTTATAAGCAAGCAGTTGAGTCCCTCTTTTAATCAAGGTCTCTGCTTCGCCTTTTTCCTGAAAACCTTCCATTGCGAGCATCTGGCCTTCCTTTGTGTCAAATATCTTGGCTGTTATTGATACCATGTCAGTCATACTTATTGAACCTGTTACAAGAGCATCAACATTCAATGTCTTTCCAATCTTTATTAAATCAGCAGGGGAAAGAGGATGCTTAATTTTTATACCCGCCTTTACCAAACCTTCTGATACTGTCCCCTTTGATAAAATCTTATGGGGGTACCCCTTCTGCAAAATAGTTCTTATAGCATCCCCGGCAGCTTCCCCATTTTTATTCTCTTTATCCTCAAAATCAAGAACAGCTATCATCTTAAAAAGGAGCTGTTCCGAAGGCTCTAATGAATAAGCAGGTGAATTAATAAGCATAACAAAAATCAATGCTGCACAAAGAACTACTGTTCTATTCCATCCCCCGGAAAATATTTTTCTATTCTGCACATCTGTCCTTTTCGAAGAAACAAGTTTTGTAGGGGTTTAAAATTTTAAACCCCTACATGCTTAGAATCTCTATCTCGTCTTGCCCCACGGCGCTACTGTATAGTGGCACTGGGCGCATGGGTCATTATTATGCTCTTTCTTATGGCAGCCCAGACATTTTGTTGCGCTAAGTGTATAGTTACTATTATTTGGATGGCAGTTATTACATTTATTATTTGCCATCTTGGAAGATATAGCGCCTTTTCCATCTGTTGCATGGTTAAATTTCCCAGGCGTCCATGCAGATGTATTATGGCAGTTCTCGCATACAGTTCCTATCTTTGCAGCGCTGTGCTTTGGATTTGTTGATGCATCATATTTTGCCTTATGGCATGAATAGCAATCCCTGCTTGCAAGCTGCTGCGAATTTGGATGGCAGATTAAGCAGGTTAGTGTTGTATGGAATCCTGTTAAAGGCCAGTTTGCAGGCGCACTTGAATGGCTCCAGTTTGCTGGCGACCATACCGATGTATTATGACATTGCTGGCAGGTAGTGCTGAATCCAATCGTAGAGTGTCTTGGATTTGTTGTTGCATCATACTTTGCTTTATGGCAGACAGAGCACTCCCGTGATGTTACCTGCTGATAGTTAGTATGACATGTTGTGCAGACTGCTGCTGCATGACGGCCTGTCAATGCCCAGCTCGCAGGCGCACTTGAATGGTTCCAGTTTGCTGGCTTCCAGCCTGATGTATTATGGCACTGCTCGCAGTTTTGGCCGAGCCGCAGTTTCCACGGGTCCCTCTGATTCCTTGTCCAGTGGCAGGCGTAGCATTCCCTTGGCGTGCCTTTGTATTGATTATTCAGATGGCACCTGCTGCATAAAACTGTTGTATGCAAGCCTGTCAACGGGAAGGCAGTGATGCTGT
>JAHFEP010000124.1 GCA_023248415.1 Nitrospirota bacterium | reverse complement strand
GCGCACTCGGTTTTACATTTACCCTGTATGCCTCAAGCGTAGGAGACCAGACCTCATCATATAAGAAATAGCTTGCTGTTGAAAGTTTTCTGTTCCAAAGGGGCGCCTTTACACCGCCTCCTAAGTCCTCTAATGTGCTGCCGTGTGGTGTGTGGCAGAAGACGCAGACCTCTGTCTGTGTAGGAGATTTAACAGTCCTGATATCTGCGCCTGCATCTGCCGGCCAAAAGGCAGAAAGATTGTGCTTGGTATATTTTATATTCTCATCCCCTAAGTCACCGCGGGCTGAAAAGACAGTGTCAGCATATAAGTAGGGCAAGATTGTTATTAATAAAAAAAAGACTTTTTTCATAACGTTCACCCCTTGTTAAGGTTTTACAGTTTAAAAGGAAGCAAATTCTATCCTTGATGGATAAATCTCCACAAGGATCTTTTCTGCCACCAGATTTGTTTTTGTATCTATTATTGAAATGCTTGATTCATCATAATTAGATGAAAAGAGCCATCTGCCGTTATTGCTTAATGCTATGTCAGAGGGAAGTATCCCTGCTGGTATAAGAGCAGATGCCTCCATCCTTTGCGTATCAATTACAGTAATATTATTTGAATAATAATTTGCAACATAAAGGGTTTTCCCATCGGGGCTTAAAAGGAGCCTCTGCGGCCGATTTCCAACAACAATACTTTTTAGTATTTTTCTTGTGCTCAATTCCATAATTACAATCCTGCTGTTGACAATATCAGAGATATACAACCTCTTTCCCTCCTTGCTTACCGCAACATCAGCAGGTGCGCCATCTATTACTATATTATCCTTTATAACATCACTCTCTAAATCAAGGACATGTATCATCCCCTTGTAGAGAACAGGTATATACGCCTCTTTATTTGCTGGGGAAAAAGTTATGCCCATTGGTTTTAAATCAAGATTAACCTTTTTCACGGGTTTCCAGTCTGCTGTATTAAATATCTCCAAATGATTATTTTCATCATCAATAACATACAGCTTTGTATAATCACTATTAAATTGGATATGGCTTCTGCCCCTTTCTCTGTGTCTTGTTATAGCTGACAAAGTCTTTTGTTTTATTTTATATGTTGCGCTGTCAATAAGATAGATAAACTCTGATAACTCGTCTTTATGGCTTACAGCGAGCAGCTTCTTTTCAGGAAATACTGCAATGCCAGACGGGCTCTTTCCAACAGGAATCTTTTTTATTACCTTTTTTTCTTTTATGTCTATAACGGATATAATATTTCGCTTCTCATGGGTTACATACAGATACTCCTTTGCCTGCGCGTATTCAACAAGGCATAAAGAAAATAAGATAAAAAATGATATGCACCGATTTTTTTTTAACCGCATCTTATTTTCCTCTGGATATTGCAAGCTTTGTAGGAAAGACAGCCCCGTTTATTCTTTCAATCTCTTTGTTGGTTGATGTATCAATTACAGAAATGCTGTTTTCATAATAATTGCATACAAAGACCCTCTTGCTGTCAGGGCTTGATGATATGCCCCATGGCAGAGAGCTGACAGGGATATTTGCAATTACCTCCATTGAGTTCGCATCAATAGCTGTTACACTGAAAGAGTCCAGATTGCTTACATAGATATGCTTTCCATCAGGTGTTACTGTTATCCCTCTTGGCGCGATGCCGATAAACAGCTCCTTAATGGTCTTTTCAGATTTGCTGTCAATTATAAATAGTTTATAGTTCTCCTCATCAGTTATATATAAGTATTTTCCATCAGGGCTTAGGGCAATGGCGTTTGGCAGGCCATTAAAGGATATAGGTTTATCAAGCGTATCATCCTCTGATTTGACAACAGTAATATTTTTAGACGCCATATTTGTTATATAAACATTCCTTCCATCAGGGCTTACAGCAATGCCAGAGGGCATATCGCCTGTTTTTATTGTTTTTATATGCTGCCACTTGTGCGAATCAAAGACATAAACCTCTTTTAATGCACGGCTTACTGCATAGAGCTTTTTATAAACAGGATTATAGGCAAGATGAAAATATCCTGCTGGCCCGCCGCCTTTATGCGGAAGCGGTATCTGCATTTCAATCTTGTATGTAACAGGGTCAATTATCCAAATCCCTTTGTCGTTTGCATGGCTGAGTATAATCAGTTCTTTTCCATCTTTCTCTATGCTGATTACATCAAAGGGGCTGTTTTCTGCTGCTATCTCTTTAACATTCTTAGCAGTTGCAGGGTCTATTACCACAAGCCTGTTCTGATAGCCGTCAGTTACATAGAGATAGTATGCCTCTGCGCTAAAAGACGGAATAATTATAAATAGTATAATCAAAATTTTACAAATCATTTTATTCCTACTGATTCGGATAATAGTTATACTGTGCGTTTACTCCGCCGCCGCCAAAGCCTCCACCACCACCGCCTCCACCGCCGAAACCTGAACCCATAATGCTGTTGCCATGACACCTTAAGTCGCATCTCATATTCCCGCCTGAATAGTACCACGCAGGTTTTGAATATGTGTACCGCTGAATAACAGGGGAAAAATTTATAAGCCTTGTTGCGCCGTCAGGCCTCAGGGTGCCGCCGCCGACATATTCTGTATTCGCTGCCTCTACATTTGAATGCACATTGTAGTGGCAATTGGCACAGGCAGTATAAGCGCCAACGCCAAGGCTCCATGCGCCGCCAAAGGCTGTATTTGCAAGGTGAACTGCATGCAGATTAAGATTTCCAAAGCCACCACCTATTAGTAGTCTAAAATTAGTCAGTTGATTTCCTCCAACAACACCGTCTGAATCTGTAAATGCCTGAACATTATGGCACTGGAAGCATAATGCAAAGTTGCCTGCATTAAAGGATGTAAACGGGAAGCTGCCTGCTGGATTGGCTGCTGTGATTGTACCAGTGGCAGTCAGTGTTGTATTGTAATTTGCCCTTAGCAGCCTGTTGTTTGCGGAGCCGTGAGGCCCCTTTGCCTCTGCTGTAGATAATCCGACAAAGTTGTGCGTTGATGCAGGGTTTACATCGCTCAATGTCCTTGCTGGAGCTGCCTCAACATAGCTCCTTAGACTGCTTTGAGTAATCGGCCCGGCGAATGTCGGCGTTGCTGTTGTGCCTGAAAATGTCCCTGCGCCAAGCGCCTCTGTATTGTGGCAGTCTGTGCAGTTTATTGTCTTTGTCCTGTCAAGACCGCCGAGCAAGGCAGTTGTTCCGGGTGCAAAGATGGCAGTGGTATTTCTTCCTGTTGCTGCAACAGGATGAAATGCGCTGTTAAAGCTCTGGCCTGTATTGACATTCGGCGTATTTGGGTTAAACTCTTTTCTCTTGTTGCTGCCGTGTGTATTGCCTGATGCAGGATTGTTAGCAGTAGTGCGTGTAGGCTCGCTTACAGAGCCGGTTGAAGTGCACCCCTGGTTCAGGCATTTTGTGTAGCTGTCAGGCTTAGTCGGTATAAAAGTATCATAAGTATCTCCATGACATCTGAAACATACCTCAGATATCTCTACCATGCTTCTGTATGTCCCGGTAGTGCCTGCATTCGCCACACTCTGCATTACAGCCCCATCAACCCTTATACCCCTCATACCTGCAAGCCTGTCTATGCCGCTCAATGACGCACTGGTATTGCTTGTAACCCTGTGAGGATTGTGGCAATCAGTGCACTCTATATGCTTATACACAGATGATGGGGCGATAACAACACCCAATAATACCTTCTCATAATTTGTTTTTGGGTCTCCTGTTGGTATAGTTGCTTCATCCGGCTGAGATAGTGTAAATACCGGCTGATGATTGCCCTGACTCGCAGTGTCAGCAATAGGCATCCTTGATGTCTTGTTAAATTGCGTCCATATATCAGGCGGAGGCGCTGCATTGCTATCCATTAGGCCATGAGGCGTTGATAGAGATGCTGATGCCCTTGAATGACATCTGAAACATACATTTTCTATAGCAGATGAGGTTTTGCTTCCTGCAACAGAGTTCCCTCCTGCTGTGTAGGTAGCAGAGTCAACAGCATCACGCAGGAGCCTTTCAGCGCCCTGTATTGTGTGCGTATCATGGCAGGATAAACAACCGACAGTGGTCATTTGCTTTCCTGCAAAATTGACATCTGATGAGGGAAGTCCTGTTGCATTAAATATCTTTGCTGCTATCTTATGAGAAGAGTCTATCCATCCTAGTTTATTGTGGCAGTTTAAGCATATCTGTTTGGTTGTTGGTCCGCCGCCAAGATTCCATTTGCTCATCCTCAGGAATTTCTCATAAGTCGTATGCGGATTATGGCACGATGTGCATTGGACATTATTCCTTGTAGCTGACATCCCAGAGTATAAAAGGGTCTTGTTTGTTACAGGGTCAACTACTGTGGACGGATCTGCTACCTCTTTATCTGCACTGTAAAGATTCATGTCAAATACAAAGGATATTGGATGGTCATTTGAAAGGTTAGCCCCAATTAGCCTTGTGTCTCCAGTGTATCTGCCTGAGCCGGCAGGCATTGTTCCGCCTGCGTCAGTGCCAGTAAGGGGGATAGGGCTCTGCCCAGTTGATGAATATCCGCCAGAGCCAGGCGCATTGTATACATCGCCAATTGCAAGTGTTCCATCATGGCATGATAAGCACAGCTTTGAGTATCCTGTTGGCACACTCGGCTTTACATTTACCCTGTATGCCTCAAGCGTAGGGGACCATACCTCATCATATAAAAAATAATTCGCTGTGGATAGCTTTCTGTTCCACAAAGGGGCGCGGACACCGCCTCCCAAGTCCTCTAATGTGCTGCCATGAGGTGTGTGGCAGAAGACGCAGACCTCTGTCTGTGTAGGAGATTTAACAGTCCTGATATCTGCGCCTGCATCTGCAGGCCAAAATGCAGAAAGATTGTGTTTGGTATATTTTATATTCTCATCCCCTAAATCACCGCGGGCTGAAAAAACCGTTTCGGCATTTAGAAATAGAATAACAATTGCAAAAAAAGATACTACATGCTTCATAAAACAAAAACCACCTTTCTACAGACCTTTGCCTTTTAAATACTTAAATACCTGAGCCCTGTTGTTGTATGAGTCTGCCAAATATATCTTATCTTCCTTATCAATATATAGCCCTGCTGGCAGCCACATCTTCCCATCCTCAGAGCCGCCGCCTCCAAAGACCAGCAGAAGCTCGCCGTTTTTATTGAATATCTGCACAACATCATACATGGCATCTGCAACATATATGTGTCCTTCGCTGTCTACTGCAATGCCCTTTGGCTTTGAAAATTCCCCTATCCTGTTGCCGACCTTGCCAAACTTGCCAATAAATCTTCCATCTTTACTAAATATCTGAATCCTGAAATTTAAGGTATCGCATATATATATATTCCCATCCTTATCTATTGCTATGTTCGTGGGAAAGTTAAACTCCCCGTCTTTTTTGCCCCTCTGGCCAAATTCAAATATGGGCTTTCCCTCAAGCGAGAATACCCTTGCCTTATTAGCAGCAGTGTCTACCACATATAAATAATTATTAACAGGGTTTATAGCAATGCCCACAGGTCTTGTCAGGATGCCTTCTCCGCCAATCTCCTTTTGCATTTTGCCTTTCTGGTCAAAGACAAATACTTTTCCAATAATAGAATCTGAGACATATATATTCCCCTTATTATCAACAACAACGCCAATTGGCGACTTTAAAGGCATATTCCTGCTTGTGCTGTCAATAAAGCTGTATTTCTTCTTATTTGTATCAAAGATATGGACTCTGCGGCTTCCGCTGTCTGTTATGTATATCTTTTCATCTGCTGAAAAAACACCATAAGGCTTTACAACTCGGTTTTCTACATCCTCGCCAATAATGAATTCCCATATCTTCTTAAAGATAGATTTTTTAATCTTTAAGTCCTCGGGTGTTGAAAAGGACTGGACAAAGGCTATCTTTGCCTCCTCTGGAGGCGGAGGCCAGACGAGCTCTGCAGAATAAATGGTTATGGGGATTAACAGGAGGATTAATATAGCAATTACGAAGAAACAATTTTTGGCTTTTTTCACTTTATATCTCCTTGTTTTCATTAAAAAAGGTGATTTTTTAAGTATATCAAATACAACCCCAAAGTCAAGTTATCAGAATGTCCTTGTTACCCTGAAAAATACCATGTTCTTTGTTGTCTCCATAGATCCCTGTGTTTCCAAAGAGTAACTATATTCAGCAGAAAGCAGCAGCTTTCTTATCCTGTAATCAAGCCTTGCCTCTCCTAACAGGGTATTTTTATTCGCATTTAAAGAATACCAATTCCACTCCTCCCGTATCTTTACTGTTGCAAAGAGATTACTTAATGGGAAAAACACCATCCTTCCTTCAGTATACACGGTTTCAGTATCATTAGAAGCAGGGTTAGAAAAATCATAATGGCTGTATCCGCCTGAAAAGAAGAGTCCCCTCCAGATATTGTAGTCGAGCTTTGTGTCTATAATAATCAGTTCATTTTTTGTCCATGGCTCATCATTTTTCCTTTGCATAAGATTGTCATATTCAAAGCTTGCTGTAACAGCAAGGCCTCTTATATAATAGCTCGCTAATCCAAGTTTGTATCTGTGCTCATCCCTGTCCTCTATATCTGCCCTGCTTTCCCTTCTTGATGAAAACTGGTAGTCAGTTGTGATAAGCACTACATTCAAATTATATGCAATTCCTGCGCCAGCCGAGTGGTTTGTATTATGCCCGTCATCGCCTGGGTCAATGCTAAGAATACCATAATCAAATCTATACCCTGTATTGAATGTAATATTCCTAAAAGGCAGGGTATATGAAAAACCTGTGCCGTAATTCTGTGTTTTGCTCTTTGAGTAATATACTTCTGAGGAGCTTTTAGAGTACAAATAAGAAGCGTTACCCATCAGATTTAGTCCTGTTATTGGTTTTCCAAGTATATTAAAGGTTGTCTGATGGTTATCAATATCTGTTGTTGAGATGGTCTTTCCATAATAATAGCCAAGACGAGCATCAAGTCTTGGGTCAGGGTGATAATATAATGATGTTGAGGAAAGATGCCTGCGTGATAATGTTCTCAATCTTTCTCCCGCAGGATAGGTTTCATCAAATGTATAGTAAAAGTTATAATCAGTTGTTAAGTCTAAATATACAGCAGGATGGAAATACAAGCCTACGCCTGTATCTACATTGTCCTTTAAAGATATGTCAGAATCTGTTCCGTCTTTTGCGCCTGTTGTATAATAGCTGCCAAAGGTGCGCAGGTGCAGGATATTTGTAAGCTGGCTTCCGTAGTTCATGTCAGCGCCGTGCAGATCGCTTGTGCTGTTTCCTATCTTTTCCAGCAGATTTTCATATCTGTATCTTGCAAAAAAAACGCTTGCAGAGGTTACCTTGTTTAATTCAAGGGATGCCTCTCTTTTTCTTTCATCCTTTCCTTGCTGCGGGTCATCGCTAACAGTTTCTGTCTGCTCCATTAAGAGCCGTATTGTCGGAAGGCTTCTTAACATTAAAGGCCATCTTAAGCCGTAGCCTGTTGTTGTGGTTTTCCTTGAAGCAAATATTGAGCTGTCTGTATCAGATACAAATCTGTTTGTGTAAAGGGTTAATGGGAAATAACGTTGCGGAAAGAAGGTTGTTGCTATATTATAGCCGTAATCCTTTGTGCGGCTGTTAGCGTCATTCAAATCTTCCCATGTATGGGTAAATGTTGTGCCAATGGAGAATATTGCAATCCTGGGGTCAAATATCGGGCCGTTGAGATTTAAAAAATACCTCTGCTGAAAGGTCTTTTGGTCGGTCTTTGTTTCATATTCACCTGATTTGCCCTTCTCAATCCTGTCCCTGAAGCTTAGCTCTATCATTCCAGACCAAGAAAACCCCTGGGCATAAGATTTTTTAAAAGGAAACAGGACAAATATTATTGCAATTACAATTACAATCTTTTTAGTCTTTTTTATCAGACGGAACATAATACTTTATCTCTGCCTTTTCGCGTAATTCTTTAATCCAATTCTTTTCCTTCTCCTCCATAGCAATGCTCTCAAGGTCTTTTTTTAGCTTTTCCTTTATCTTTGAAAATTGTGTATATTGCGGCGGCTTTTTCTCTTCCAGCTTGATTATATGATAGCCGTAGATGGTCTGCAGTACATCGCTTATTTCTCCGACCTTCATAGTGTATGCAATATCCTCTACATAAGGCTCCAGTCTTCCCTTGTGTATAAAGCCCATGTCCCCTCCCTTTTCACTGCTTGGGTCATTTGAAAA
>JAHFEP010000123.1:1859-8242 GCA_023248415.1 Nitrospirota bacterium | reverse complement strand
TTTGTTTCAGCATAGCAGAGACTGCGAAAGCTAATTGGTTATTAAGATGCCATAAAACTTACAGAAGGCCGTTTAACGCTTGACAGCCGTTATGTATGGGTAAACAACTGGGCATTTGAAAGGCTGCTGAATCAGGCTGAAGCTTCAGAAAAAGAGGGAAAGCAGGACAAGGCAAGTGAACTGCGTATTAAAGCCCTGAGCCTCTATCAGGGACGCTTCCTTGACAAAGACACGGAACAGCCCTATGCAGTGCAGATGCAAGAGAGGCTTCGCAGCAAATTTCTGCACAATATAGAATTAATCGGCCGTTACTGGGAAAATATTGGCGACTGTAACAAGGCAATAGACTGTTATCAGAAGGCACTTGACATAGACAGCCTTGCAGAGGTCTTTTATCAGCGCCTCATGCTGCTCTATAAACACATTGGCAGGGTCAGTGATGCATACGCTGTGTATCACCGCTGCTGCAAAACCCTTTCTGCAAACATGGGGATTCCCCCGTCTCCTGCAACAGAGGAGATTTATCAAGGTCTGAAAGGAGAAGATTAAAAAATTGCGGATTGTGAATTGTCGATTTCGAATTTAAAATCCGAAATTTAAATTTCAAAGTCCGAAATTACAAAGCTATATGAGAGCAGAAGACCTTAAGATAAGAACCAAGAACTTTGCTTTAAGGATTATCAAACTTATAGATAGATTGCCAAAAACCAGAGCAGCGGATGTAATCGGAAGACAATTACTCCGCGCTGCCACTTCTATTGGAGCGAATTATCGCTCCGCTTGTCGTGCGAGATCCAGAGCTGATTTTGTATCAAAGATTTCTATTGTAGAGGAAGAAGCCGATGAATCAGTGTATTGGCTTGAACTTCTGCTTGAAACCAAAATGGTTGCCAGCCACGAACTTGTTGATTTACTTCAAGAAGCCCGTGAGCTAACAGCAATCTTTGCATCATCAGGAAAGACAGCAAAACAAAAATAATCCATCAATCTACAATCCGCAATCCAAAATTAAAAAATTCCCTTATATCCCCTTGTCTTACACATCTTTTATTTTTTTCTTCCGGTTACCTTCCGGTTACCTAAGGTATGTTAATGTGTCATCATGAAAAAGGATAGCTCTCTTTAAACAGGAGGTCTTCAATTATTAACTGTATAGATACCTACATTGTCCGTGTATACAGACGCGACCTGACAGACCCAAGGGAATTGGTTGGGATGGTGGAAATAGTTGACAAGGAAAAGAAGCAGTCTTTCAGGAGCTATGAAGAGCTGTGGGGGATTATAGCAGCAGATAATGAGGAAGGAGAAAAGCAAAAAGTCAGCAGCAAAAAGAAGAAAGATTAAAGTGGGTTGACAACGCAGAATGGAGCAGGTTACAAACCTGCTCCCGCAAAAAATGGGGTGGGGGGTGGCTTTCTTATCAATAACCGGAATTTAACCGGGGTCAGAAAGGAGGATGGGGGAGAGAAACATGAAACGGAGAATGGGAGAAACAGTGTTCTAAGATAATGTAGGGCATGGCTTTAGCCATGCAATGTATAGGGTTTAATAAGATTAACCCTTACAGAAATAAATATTTTAGCAAGGAGGATTGAGTAATATGAAAAGCAAAAGACAAAACAAAATATGGTATTTCTTACTTCTTATTTTTACCATTACAGTAATTGCATCCTGCGGCAGCGGAGGCGGTGGAGGAGATGGCGGCGGTGGCGGTGCTTCACCAGCACCATCTGGAGCAACTTTAACCTCTATTGCTGTAACACCTGCCAATCCAAGCATTGCCATAGCCGCGACCCAGCAGTTTACTGCAACAGGCACATATTCTGATGCAAGCACTGCGAATATAACTGCGAGCGTAACATGGACATCAGGCACAACTTCGGTTGCAACCGTAAACGCAAGTGGCCTTGCAACAGGTGTTGCTGCAGGCGTCTCTACAATTACCGCAACATCAGGGGCAATCTTTGGCTCTACCACACTTACTGTAACAGCCTCAGGCAATTGGGCGTCTGTGTCTGCGGGATACTACCACACAGTTGCAATAAAGACCGATGGCACTTTATGGGCATGGGGAGATAATTTCTATGGTGAGCTTGGAGATGGGACATTGGTGAATAAGAATACCCCGACACAAATAGGCGTGGATACCAATTGGGCGTCTGTGTCTGCGGGATACTGGCACACAGTTGCAAGAAAGACCAATGGCACTTTATGGGCATGGGGAGGTAATGGCAATGGTCAGCTCGGAGATGGGACAGTGGTGGATAAGAATATCCCGACACAAATAGGCTCATCTACCACCTGGGCGTCTGTGTCTGCGGGATACTGGCACACAGTTGCAAGAAAGACCGATGGCACTTTATGGGCATGGGGATTTAATAGCTATGGTCAGCTCGGAGATGGGACATGGGTGGATAAGAGTACCCCAACACAAGAATGGGGCTTGCTAACCACCTGGGCGTCTGTGTCTGCGGGAGGCGTTCACACAGTTGCAAGAGAGGCCGATGGCACTTTATGGGCATGGGGATATAATTTCTATGGTCAGCTCGGAGATGGGACATTGGTGAATAAGAATATCCCGACACAAATAGGCGTGCTAACCACTTGGGTGTCTGTGTCTGCGGGAGCCTACCACACAGTTGCAAGAAAGACCGATGGCACATTATGGGCATGGGGATATAATGCCTATGGTGAGCTTGGAGATGGGACATTGGTGGATAAGAATATTCCGACTAATATACCGTAAGCAGCTGCTGGCAAAACAGTGGGCACAGCCCACCTTACTAAAAGGAGACTTACGAGCTCCCTGACTCTATAACTCTTTAACTTCTACAGAAAGGAGGGTGGACTGTGCCCACCCTACCTTTCTAAAGGAGGATTATTGTTGATTTTTAATTTATTTTGCTTTATAATTTTAACATGAATACAGCAGAGATTATAGAAATAATCAATACCTTGCCTGAAAACAGGAAAGCAGAGGTGGCAGATTTTATTAAATTTCTAAGGTATCAGATAGCAAAAGAGAGACTGCTTGCATCTGATAGAGAAGGCCGTTTAACTTTCCAGAGTGTTGACGAGCTGATAGATGCTATAGACAATAGAAAAACTAACAGCCGACCCATTTAACTCCTCTTTGAAAACACATAAACTTTCCGGGGATCTAAAAGAGTTCTGGTCATGTTCTGTAACCTATGAAATAAGATTGAGATTCAAGATTATAAATAACACTATTGAACTTATGGATATAGGCAGCCATGATGAAATATATTAAGGATAAGGAAGGAGTGAGAGACAAGCAGGCAGGGTGGGCTATGCCCACCATTTCAATTCTTCAATCCTACTTTATATATAGATATATAAGGATAGCTTCTTCCAGCAGCAACTGCGGAACAGGCAGCGGCTGACAATCTTCTTTTTCACCCTCCCCTTTGTCCCATCCTGTCAAGGGAGGGATGAATAAAATATTTACATTGACAATTTTTATCAGCATGGATAGTATTACATATTACAATGAGCAAAGAATATTTCTTATACAGATATTAAGGAGAGTTTTGAATTTTATAAAGAGAGGTATCATAAATGGCTAAAAGAAGAATAAAAGAAAAGGAAATAATAGAGCATTTGGGTGAAGAAGGGTTTAGGGAAGTAAAGGTTGCAGAAAGACAATCTAAATGGTATAAAAAAGCATCTGAATCCCCATCCTGTTTAAAAGCAGTTCAAAGGAAAGAAGTGAAGAAATAATCTAATGAACTTGCCTTAAAAGCCTAATAAGTTCCTATAACAATGTTTCATGATTGTTTCCATAATTTAAATATTATCTAAAAGATCCCATCGTGTTAGCTGAATAAGTTTTTATTGCCTCATTAAACCTCATCATGCTTCACTCTTCCTCAAAATAAAGCGCTTGCAAAAAAGCAAATAAATTAGTATTATATGTATGCAAAAATCAAAGGGAATTTATAAATTAACCGCTAAAAATAATGATTACAAAGATAAAAGGCCATATCAAACGGTACCTGATTACAGGCGTCCTTGTTATCACCCCTATTTGGGGCACATATCTGATATTCAAGACCCTTTTAACATCAATGGAGAACCTCCTCGGTAATTATGCAAGCAGCCATTTCCCTGAGTTCTATATACCCGGACTTGGTATAATCACCCTGCTTATTTTTATATTTTTAACAGGCCTCCTTACAGCGAATTTCGTCGGCAAGAAGTTATTAGACCTGTGGGAAAGGCTCTTAAAAAAGGTTCCTGTTGTAAGCAGCATATATTCTGCATTAAAGCAGATTGTTGATTCCTTTTCCATGCAGGGGAGCGGTAATTTCAGCAGGGTGGTTCTGATTGAGTATCCAAGAAAGGGCGTTCATACTATAGGCTTTGTCACAGGCACCACAAAGGGCGAGGTTCAGGATAAGACAAAGGGGAAGGTGCTGAATGTCTTTGTGCCGACAACGCCAAATCCAACAGCAGGCTTTTTGTTATTAGTGCCAGAGAATGAGATTATTCCCCTTGACATGAAGGTTGAGGATGGTATGAAGATGATTATATCCTGCGGCATTATTTCACCGCCTGAGAAGAATAAGGGATAGCATGAAAGGCATATCAATAATAATTCTTGCAGCAGGCCTTGGGACAAGGATGAAGTCTAATCTTGTGAAAATTCTCCATCCCCTCGCAGGGATGCCCATGCTTTCGTATACATTAGCCCTTGCAAAATCCTTAAGGCCTGAAAAGACAATTGCTGTTATCGGTCATCAGGCAGATAAGGTTAAAGAGACCTTTTCTGATTATGATGTTGACTGGGCTATTCAAAAGGAGCAGAAAGGCACAGGCCATGCTGTAATGCAGGCAAGGAGTTTATTAAATAATTTTAATGGCAATGTGATTGTATTAAGCGGTGATACTCCGCTTCTAAGAAAAGAGACCGTCAGTAAATTGATTAAAAGCCATAAATCAAAAGGCAACAGGGTTACAATCCTGACAACAGAGCTAAATAATCCCTACGGCTATGGAAGGGTCATAACAAATGCAAATGGAAAGGTAGAGAGGATTGTTGAGGAAAAGGATGCATCTGACACAATAAAAAAGACAAGGTTGATTAATACAGGCATCTATGCCTTTGATAAGGATTTCCTGTTTAATTCCCTTTCAGAGATTAAGCCGAATAATGCGCAGGGCGAATATTATTTAACAGATGTTATTGGCATTGCAGCCAAGAGGGGCCTTGAGATTAATGCTGTTAAGGCACAAGACTCAGACGAGGTAATGGGTATAAACACAAGGCTTGAACTTTCAAAGGCAGAAAAGGTTATAAGAAAGAGGATAAATGACAGATGGATGCTGAATGGCGTTACAATCATTGACCCTGAGACAACATTTGTAGATGACACTGTTGAGATAGGCAGGGATACAATAATATATCCAAACAATTTTATTTGTGGTAAAACAAGGATTGGCGGGGGCTGCACAATATATTCTAATTCAAGGATAATTGATGCAAAGATAGGCAGTGATGTTAAGATTAAGGACTCCTGCCTGATTGAAGAGAGTAAAATAGGCGACAGGGCTTCTATTGGCCCATTTGCGCATTTAAGGCCGCATACAGAGCTTGGCAGGGATGTTAAGATAGGCAACTTTGTTGAGATAAAGAAGAGTGTTTTAAAGGACGGCGCCAAGGCAAATCATCTTACATATCTTGGAGACTCCCATGTTGGCAGGAATGTGAACATAGGCGCGGGCACTATTACATGCAATTATGACGGGTTTAAAAAGTATAAGACAGAAATCGGCGACAATGTGTTTGTTGGAAGCGATGTCCAGTTTATAGCGCCTGTTAAGATAGGCAAGGGCGCCATTGTTGCAGCAGGCACAACAATAACAGAGGATGTCCCTGCTGACTCTCTCGCAATAAGCAGGACAAAGCAGATAAGTAAAAAGGGCTGGGCAAAAAAACGCAGGAGGCAAGGGTCAATAAAAAGGGTCATGGGTCAAGGGGCAAAAGATAGGGGCAAGGGTGTAGGGTAAAGAGGTTGTTGCCCAAACCCCTTTCTTAAGTCTGTCATGCCCGAATGTCTCTGTCTGGCATCCATAACGTATTGAATTTATAAGAACGGGATTCCCGCTAACAGCATGCGGGAATGACATTTATGATTTGGGCAACAGCCCCTAAAGACTTGACCCATGCCCCTTGCCCCTTGACCCGAAGGAGATTATTATGTGCGGTATAGTCGGCTACATCGGAAAGCAGGAATCAGTCCCTATAATTGTTGACGGCTTAAGAAGGCTTGAATACAGGGGTTATGACTCTGCTGGCATTGCAATAGTAAATAAAGAAGGCAAGCTTGAGATCAAGCGCAGTGTTGGAAAGCTAAAGAACC
>JAHFEP010000123.1:0-1759 GCA_023248415.1 Nitrospirota bacterium | reverse complement strand
CCTATAATTGTTGACGGCTTAAGAAGGCTTGAATACAGGGGTTATGACTCTGCTGGCATTGCAATAGTAAATAAAGAAGGCAAGCTTGAGATCAAGCGCAGTGTTGGAAAGCTAAAGAACCTTGAATCAGCGCTTGAAGGCAAAGGTCTGAAAGGCACACTCGGCATAGGCCATACAAGATGGGCAACGCACGGCAGGCCGTCAGAGGAGAATGCGCATCCGCACAGGGCAGGCGGCATTGTTGTTGTTCATAACGGGATTATTGAGAACTATACCCAGTTAAAGAACCGCCTTACGAAAGAGGGCTGTAAGTTTACATCAGAGACAGATACAGAGGTTATAAGCCATCTGATAAATAAGTTTGTAAAAGAGGGGAATAAACTTGAGATTGCTGTTAGAAAGGCATTAAAAGAGGTTGAGGGTTCGTTTGCAATCGGCGTGATAAATGAAAAGGAGCCTGATGTCCTGATTGGCGCAAGGAATGGAAGCCCGCTTGTTGTAGGAATTGGGAATAATGAAAACTTTATTGCATCAGACATACCTGCCATATTGAATCATACAAGGGATGTAATCTTCCTTGATGATAATGAGATGGTTGTCTTAACCAATAAGAAATATGCTGTAACAGATTTGGAAGGCATTCCCATTGAGAAGGAAATCAACAAGGTGCTCTGGAATGCTGTGATGGCTGAAAAGGGGGGCTACAAGCATTTTATGCTGAAAGAGATACATGAGCAGCCGAGGGCAATCATGGACACCATCAGGGGCAGGATATCTCAGGAGGCTGGCAATGTGTATCTTGATGAGATAAAGCTCTCTGAAAGTGAGATTAAGGGATTAAAAAAGATTATAATCGTTGCATGTGGCACATCGTGGCATGCAGGACTTGTAGGCAAGTTTATGATAGAGGAGCTTGTGAGACTCCCTGTTGAGGTGGATATTGCATCTGAATTCAGATACCGCGACCCTATTATAGATAAGGATGTGCTGTTTATTGCAATCTCCCAGTCAGGAGAGACAGCAGATACATTGGCTGCATTAAGAGAGGCAAAGAAAAAAGGCGCAAGGATTGTGTCTATATGCAATGTAGTTGGAAGCACTATAACAAGGGAGTCAAATGGCGTTGTTTATACCCATGCAGGTCCTGAGATAGGCGTGGCATCCACTAAGGCTTTTACAACACAGCTTACAGCGCTATTTCTATTAGCAGTATATCTCGGCAGGATTCGTGGAAAGATAGATGCAAAGGCTGCCAAAATCCTTTTACAAGAACTTATTCATATACCCACGCTTATTGAAGATGTTTTAAAAAATAACAATAAGATTGAGGAGCTTGCAGGCAAATATCTTAACTACAGGGATTTTCTGTATCTCGGCAGGGGCATAAACTATCCTATTGCGCTTGAGGGCGCATTAAAATTAAAAGAGATTTCATATATTCATGCAGAGGGCTACCCAGCAGGCGAGATGAAGCACGGGCCAATCGCCTTAATAGACGAGGATATGCCTGTTGTTGTCCTGACAGCAGAGGACAAGGTTTATGAAAAGGTGTTGAGCAATATCATGGAGGTAAAGGCAAGGGGAGGAAAGATTATTGCTGTTGCCTCAGAGGGCAACAGGGAGATTATGACAAAGGTTGATAATGTCCTTTATATACCTAAGTGCAATCATATTCTGACGCCAATACTTCTTTCAATACCATTGCAGCTTCTTGCGTATCATATTGCAGTATTGCGCGGAAGCGATGTTGACCAGCCAA
>JAHFEP010000122.1 GCA_023248415.1 Nitrospirota bacterium | reverse complement strand
AATTAATGTGATGAGCATTTTGGGGATGATAATCGGGGTGTATTTGTATAAGCAGTCGTAACAGCATTATCAGTATGCAAGCTGAGTTCATAAATATAATAAGCGCGCTCATATTTTATATAATACCGCTTGTGTTGATATAGTCATTTGTTATAACCTATGCTACCAATCAAATTCAATGCCAGCCTGCTGTTTCAATCATCTTGACAGCCTATAGCAACTGTGATTTAATGCAGATAATTTTATATTGCAGGGAGCAGGGAAGTATAATAGGCAAAGAGTGAAAAGTGATATTTCAGGATTTGATAATCATATAAAGAGAACCCCATTATGCTGTGTTTTTTTAAATCAAGTGGAAAATAAATGCAGGCAATAGTACCGGCAGAAATTATTGAGCAAAAGATTCTTCTGCTCAGAGGCAAAAAGGTGATGCTTGATAGGGATTTGGCTATGCTTTATGGCGTTGAAACGAGGGTATTAAATCAAGCAGTTAGAAGGAATGTAAAGCGTTTTCCTGAAGACTTTATGTTTCAGTTAACAAATGAAGAAATGGAAAATTGGAAATCACAAATTGTGATATCCAATAAAGAAAGAATGGGATTAAGAAAACGGCCATACGCTTTTACTGAAAACGGCGTGGCAATGCTTTCAAGCGTTCTAAATAGCGAGAGAGCGATAACCGTTAATATCCAGATAATGAGGACTTTTACGAGACTCAGGGAAATGCTTGCAGCGCATAAAGACCTTGCCAGCAAGCTCAATGAAATGGAAAAGAAATATGACGCGCAGTTTAAAGTAGTTTTTGACGCCATCCGTCAGCTAATGGCACAGCCAGAGCCTAAAAAGAGAAAAATCGGCTTCATTGTCAGGGAGCGCACTGAGAAGTATAAAACACACAGCCGCAAATAAGAGCAGTCCCGTCATTGTAGCAACAGCAAAAAGCAAAGCCAGCCCTTCTGTTTCAATCATCTTGACAGCCTATAGCAACTGTGATTTAATGCAGGGAAGATACGCCCAATTTTTATACTCTCATAACAACATCGGCAAATGCGGAACTGATGTATGAAAAATTTTATTACTAACACCGAGTCAAAAAACTTAAAAACACGCCTGATTGAGTTAATTCAAAAAAGCGATGAGTTGAAGTTTTTAGTCGGATTTTTCTATTTTTCCGGGATTAGAGAGTTGTATGAAGGGTTAAGAAAAAATCCTAATACCAATATCAAGGTTTTAGTAGGTTTGAATGTAGATAAAACAAACTTTGGACTCCTTGAATTTGCTGATAAGGATAATCAGTTGTCAGATGAAGAAAGGTGTTACAAATTTCTGCAATCAGTTAAAAAATCGCTTAACTCAGAAAATTTTGACACACAGGAATTTTATCAGCAGGTCAGATATTTCATCAAATTAATCAGCGAAGGCAGGCTGATAATCCGCAAGACATACAATCCAAATCACGCCAAGATTTATCTGTTTAAATTAGAAGAGGGACAGGTCGGCAGAAAGAATCTATTTATTACAGGAAGCAGTAATCTGACAAGGTCTGGAATTACCACACAGGAAGAGTTTAATGTTGAGATAAGCGACTTTGGCTTTGAAGATGCGGAAGAATATTTTGATAATCTATGGGATGAGGCAATAAAGATAACTGAAGATGATGTAATTAAAAGGAGATTAATAGAGATAGTTGAAAAAGAAACCCTTGTTAAAGATATTACTCCTTTTGAGGCTTTTGTTTTAGTCCTGAAAACCTATCTTGACTCTTATGAGCAAAAAGAGGTTGGGCAGTCTTTGATTAACATATTGGAAGAAAACGGCTACACACCATATAAATATCAGCTTGACGCAGTAAAACAAGCTCTTGCAATTATAGAGAAAAATAACGGAGTAATTATCGCTGATGTAGTTGGTTTAGGCAAGACAATTATTGCTTGCGCAGCGGCAAGGGAATTAAAAAAGCGGGGTGTTGTCATTTGTCCGCCGGGCATTGTTGGTGATAGGAATAAAAACTCCGGATGGCTCAAATACACCGAAGAATTTCGGCTGCATGATTGGGAAGTCAGGTCGCTCGGCGATTTGGAAGGCATCGCAGATTTTGCAAACAGAGCAAAAGATATGGAGGTGGTAATTATAGACGAGGCGCACCGCTTCAGAAATCAGGATACAAAGGATTATGAATATCTGAAAAATATCTGCCGTAATAAAATTGTTATTTTGCTCACAGCCACCCCTTTTAACAACAGGCCCGGCGATATTCTATCACTGTTAAAACTCTTTATCACGCCCAAGAAGTCGTCAATAACGCTGGAAAACAACCTTGTTGATAAGTTCAGGGCTTTTAAGGGGGTGTTTGACAGACTTGCTTATATAAAGAAGTATTGGAACTCTCCGAACGAATATAAAAGGAAAAAGGCAGAGAGTTATTATGAGGGGCTTTTCGGGGAGAGAATAATAAATCTCAGCAAAGTAAAACAACGTTCACACTATCTTGCAAGACAAATCAGAGATGTGATAGAGCCTGTTACTATCCGGCGCAACCGCCTTGACCTGCAAAATAACCCACTCTACAAAGATGAGGTTAAAAATTTGTCTAAACTCAAAGACCCAAAGGAATGGTTTTTTGAATTAACCAAAAAACAGTCTGAATTTTATGACCAGATTATCAGCCATTATTTTGGCGACCCTGATGAAGGCGGGCTGTTCAAAGGAGCCATCTATCGGCCTTTTGAATACGAGGTAGAACGAGAAAAAGTCGCTGGCGAGAAACTAACCGAAAAGGAAAATTTCCAGTTTCAGCAGCAACGCAACCTGTATGACTTCATGCGGCGGTTGATAGTTAAACGCTTTGAGAGCTCCTTTGGGGCTTTTGAACAAAGCATAAAAAACTTTAAAGAGATTACAAAAATTGTACTTGCGTTTATAAATAAAACCCAACGATATATCCTTGACCGCTTACTTTTAGAGAAGATTTATGATTTGGATTTGGAGCAGATTGAAGAATATCTGAAAGATTATTCTGAAAAAATAAGGAATGGAGATTACCCTAAAAATCATAAGATTTATGAATTAGATAAATTGAAATACAAAGACGACTTCCTTGCCCACATAAACGATGACTTGACCCTTTTTGATAATATTTTAAAAGAACTATCAGTTTTAGATTTAGTTAAAAACGACCCCAAGTCTGATTGTCTATTGAGAAATATTAAGGATGTATTAAAACAAAAGCCAAACAAGGGCGAGCCAAAAAGAAAGATAGTAGTTTTTTCTGAGTATCTTGATACAGTCAAATACCTTGAGCCAATCTTGAAAAAACAGTTTGGAGAAAGACTACTGGTAATAGGCGGGGACTTGTCAACATCAAAAATAATTCATCTAAACAAGAACTTTGATGCCTCTTATGACAATCAGGAAGATGAATATGACATCCTCCTTGCCTCTGACAGAATTTCCGAGGGCTTTAACCTAAACCGCGCCGGCATGGTTATTAATTATGACATTCCATGGAATCCTGTCCGCGTAATCCAGCGCGTAGGCCGTATAAACCGTATCAGCAAAAAGGTCTTTGATGAGCTTTATTTAGTGAATTTCTTTCCTACAGAAAAAGGCTCGGAGTTGGTGAAATCGCGTGAGATTGCCGGCAATAAGATGTTTTTAATCCATAATACACTTGGAGAAGACGCAAAAATCTTTGATATTGACGAAGAACCGAGTCCTTCAGGGTTGTATGAGAGAATACAGCAAAACCCGGATAATCTGGAGCAGGAAGGTTTTTATACCAAAATGCTGGCAAAATATCTGGAAATAAAAAAGGAACATCCCAAGCTCATTGATGATTTAAAGAATTACCCTTCCCGTATCAAGGTCGCCAAGAAGTCTAATGAAAATGAGCTTTTAGTCTTTCTTAAAAAAGGAAGAATGTATATACACGCTGTCCGATATGGCGCTGAAAAAGACAGCCAGATGGAGCAGCCAGCCTTTGAAGAGGTCTTTGATAAAATCGTATGTAATAAAGATGAAGAAAAACTCCCATTAAGCGAAGGGTTCTGGGAGTGGTATGAAAAGGTAAAGAAATTCAGGGAACATCGTTCTGTGCCGGTAAGCGAGCTGAGCCTTGAGCAAAAGGCATTGAACAATCTCAACACATTCATAAAAAATCCATGGGAAGAATTACTGCCATACATGGGTTTTTTAAGAACCCTGCGCGAGGATATAATTGATTACGGCACTCTCTCTGACTACACCCTGCGCCGCATTGCCAATCTTGAAAATTCAGATGATAACAATCGTAAAAAAACCATTATTGGAATATCAGCCCTGAAAGATGAACTTGGAGAAGACTATCTCCTCAAAGAGAAAGAAAGGCAGAAAGACCTGTCAAAAGAAATTATTATAGCTATAGAAAATCAGGCAGAAAGGTAATTTATGAAAAAAATGATGCGAAATAATTATGCTGATTTCTTAGGCGAAATAAAAGAAAGAATCAGGCGAGCGCAATATGATGCTTTAAAAGCAGTAAATAAAGAACTTATTGCATTATACTGGGATATCGGCAGGATGATTGTTGAGCGTCAAGAAAAATATGGATGGGGGAGGTCAATAGTTGAAAATCTGGCTAAGGATTTACAGAAAGAATTTCCCGGAATACAGGGATATTCTGCCAGAAACATCTGGTATATGCGGATGTTTTATACTATATACCGAAAAAATGCAAAACTGCAGCCAATGGTTGCAGAAATCAGTTGGACAAAGCATCTGGTTATCCTTGACCGCTGCAAGGATGATCTTGAAAAAGAATTCTATATTCGCATGACCCGTAAATTTGGCTGGACTAAAAATGTCCTTATACACCAGATTGACAATAAAACCTACGAAAAGACACTGCTTAATCAGACTAATTTTGACAAAGCCCTGTCAGAAAAAATAAAAAATCAGGCAAAGCTTGCAGTAAAAGACGAATATACCTTTGATTTCCTTGAGCTTGGAGACGAACACAGCGAGATAGAGCTTGAGCGCGCATTGATGAACAGGGTTAACCGTTTTTTGATTGAAATGGGAGGCGCGTTTACCTTTGTCGGCAACCAATTCCGGCTGGAAATTGACGACAGTGAATTTTTCATTGATATCCTTCTGTATCATCGGAGATTAAAATGTCTTGTAGCTATAGAGCTTAAAGCTGGAAAGTTTCTACCTGAATATGTTGGCAAGATGCAGTTTTATCTGACTGCTCTGGATGAAACTGTAAAAGAAAGAGGGGAAAATCCGTCCATTGGTATTATTTTATGTAAAGACAAAAGCAGAACAATCGTGGAATACGCATTGCGAGTATCAAAAAAACCGATAGGTGTTGCTACATATAAGATAACTACGCAGCTCCCCAGAAATCTTAAAAAAGAGCTTCCGTCACCTGAGCAAGTAGCAAAATTAATGGAAGAAATAAAGTTATAGGTATATTATGTCAGAAGTGCGTAATAATGGAACGCAAATATTAATTGATATAATTAAAGATTTTTCTCCTGATAAGTTTGTCCGCTTTTTCCGCGAAAAAAACCGCCCCTTTGCGCCACGAAAAGAAGATTTAATCCAATACAATGATGATAATTTCAGGAATGGGATAAAGCTCGGCGAAATCCAGTTTGCACAGGATGAGAAGATGCTCATCTGCGCCTTTGAAGCAAGCCAGCCCCTTTCAGAGCGGAGCGGCAAAAAGGCGCAGTATGAAAAGGGAAAGAAAATCCTCAAAGACAGCCAGTCTGACGCAGGCATTTTTATTTTCTATGATGAGCAAGGCAGCTTCCGCTTCAGCCTTATATACGCAAACTATTTAGGCAAGAAAAGGGACTGGAGCGTCTTCCGCCGCTTTACCTATTTTGTCAGCAAGGAATACACCAATAAAACCTTTTTGCAGCAAATTGGAGAAGAAGATTTTTCGTCTTTAGATAAGATTAAAGATGCCTTCTCAGTTGAGAAGGTAACAAAGGCTTTCTATACCGATATTGCCAACTGGTATTTCTGGACAATGGATAAGGCGCAGTTTCCAAAAGATTTTAAATACAGCGCTGAACCGCAAAAAGATGATGAATTACGAAATGCTATCAATCTCATCCGTCTCATCACCCGCATCATCTTTATCTGGTTTATCCGTCAGAAGGGCATTATTCCTGATGCTTTATTTGACAAAAATCTTCAAAAAAACATTGTAAAGGACTTTTGCAGGGATAATAAATCAGCCAATTACTACAACGTCATACTCCAGAACCTCTTTTTTGGCACACTTAATCAGAAGATAGATGAAAGGGGATTTGTTAAAGAGGGCTCTTTTCATAAAAACATAAATGAATACGGTGTGAAAAATCTTTTTCGCTACGCTGATAAATTTACTATCAATGAAAAAGAGGTCATAGGACTGTTTAAAGATATACCATTCCTGAACGGAGGCTTGTTTGATTGTCTGGACAAGCCTAATGATGATGGCACGATTATTTATGTTGATGGATTTTCCCGCAACCCATCAAAACAGGCGAAAATTCCAGACTATCTCTTCTTTCAGGGAAACGAGACATCTGTTGACTTGTCTTCTTTAGGCTTAGGCAGAAACCAGAAGGTAAAAGGTCTGTTTGAAATCCTGAATAATTACAACTTCACTATTGACGAAAACACACCGATAGACCAAGAGGTAGCCCTTGACCCTGAACTCCTTGGCAAGGTCTTTGAAAACCTCCTTGCCAGTTACAACCCTGAGACAGCCACCACAGCAAGAAAAACCACTGGCAGCTATTACACGCCAAGGGAGATTGTGGATTACATGGTAGATGAATCCCTTGTTGCATATCTTATGACTGCTCTTGAGCGTCATTCTCACACTCTTTCCTGTAATTCCCGCGAAAGCGGGAATCCAGAGTCCTTGCAGACTAACCCGAATTCAGAGGAACTGGATGCCCGATTAAGAACTTCGGGCATGACGGAAAATAGGAAACAAAATAATGAATCCCGTCTTCGCCACCTTCTTTCATACACAGATGAACCCCATAAATTCTCGCCGATAGAGGCAAAGGAAATCATTGCTGCTATCAATAACATCAAAATACTTGACCCTGCCTGCGGCTCCGGGGCATTTCCAATGGGCATGCTTCATAAGCTTGTGCATATTCTCCACAAACTGGATGCTGACAATAAAGTGTGGTATGAAATTCAATACCAAAAGGCAATTGCTGAAACCGAAGATGCATTCAGGATCGGCAGCAAAGAAGAGCGGGAGCAGCGCCTCAAAGAGATTAATAATGTCTTTGACCAGAACACAAACGAGCCTGATTATGCCCGCAAATTGTATCTGATTGAAAACTGTATCTACGGAGTGGACATCCAACCCATTGCAGTGCAGATAAGCAAGTTGAGATTCTTCATATCTCTTGTGATAGACCAGAAGGTTGATAAGAGTAAACCAAACTACGGCATCCTTTCTTTGCCAAACCTTGAGACCAAGTTTACAGCAGCCAATACGCTTATTGGGCTTGAAAAACCAGAGCAATTAGCCTTTAGAAGTCCCGCAGTGTTGGATTTAGAGAAAAAAATCACATTGATTCGGCACAAATACTTTGAGGCAAAGACATGGGGACAAAAGAGCAAATGTCAAAGGGATGATAAAAAGCTCCGCAGGCAATTAGCAGAGGCTTTAAAACACGAGGGCTGGCTTCCATCAACAGCAGAGAAGATTGTCCAATTTGACCCCTACGACCAGAACACCTCTGCCGACTGGTTTGACCCTGAATGGATGTTTGGCATCAAAAGCCCCTCGCCCCTTGCGGGAGAGGGTAAGAGCCTGCCCCCGAAGTATTTATCGGGGGGTGAGGGGGGATTTGATGTTGTGATTGGGAATCCGCCGTATGGCGCAGATATGGATGATCAGACATTGCAGAAAATCGTTGAAACATATTCCTACTATGACAGACAAAAGAATTCTGCTTCTTTCTTTATAGAAGTTGCATCAAAGCTGGTAAAGGAAAATGCAATTGCTACATATATAGTCCCGAAGTCTTTATCTTTTTCAGAAGGTTGGCAAAAGACAAGGCAACTTATAACAGATGTAAACACCTTGCATATTGTCGCTGATGTAAGCAAGTCATTTGAAAATGTCCTATTAGAGGCAATCATTATTTCTTTTTTGAAAAAAAGGAATATCCAAACATATTCATTCATGGCCGCAGAAGGTTGGAATACGGAGATAATCTTAACTGGTTCACCGACA
>JAHFEP010000296.1 GCA_023248415.1 Nitrospirota bacterium | reverse complement strand
CAGCATCTTATGACACAATAGAAAAAAGAGAGGTGTATGAAAAATACGGTGTAAAAGAATACTGGCTGGTCTTTCCACAAGAGAAGGCTGTAGAGGTATTGGCCATTGAAAACGGCATCTATAAAGAGTTTTGCAAGGCAAGGAAAACAGGAATTGTAAAATCCAAAATCATAGAAGGCTTTACAGCAGAGGTAAAGGAGATATTTGAGGGGTAGGGTCTCAAAAAATCTGAGAACAAGGAGGCGATAATATGGGCAGCATTAAGGAAAAGATAAAAATGGAGGTTGAAAAAATACCTGAAGACAGGATTGCAGAACTATATAATATTATTCATTCTTTTAGAATAAGTATTGCAGGTAAAAGGGGGGAAACTAAAGGCAGCCATGATACTGCTTTAGAATTTTTTGGTATTTGGAAAGATATGTCACCTGAAGAAATGAGAGTGCTGGAAGAAATTCAATCAAGACGTAAAAGGACTTTTAGAGAAAGGATACTGCTGCGGGTTCAGGTTTGCAACCTGAACCCTTAAATTTCGTATATGCCATCAGTAAGGATTAATAAAGAACTTACTTTATGTATTTATTATCTTACCTTCACGGTCAGAAACTGGTATTACATATTTGACAGGCACAATCGCTTTAAGATACTTGCAGATTCGTTAAAATATTGCCAGAAACAAAAAGGACTAAAGTTGTATGCCTATGTGTTTATGCTCAATCACATCCATTTAATTGCTTCAGCATCTGATATGATTGTATTTGTAAGGGATTTTAAAAAGTTTACTTCAAAGGAAATTCAGAAAAACATTATTGCAACCGAGCCGAATGTTTTAAGCCTTTTTGAGATAGAGAATGGTAAATATGAATTCTGGGCAAAAACAAATATGCCTAAGATTATTGAAAGTGAAGAGTATCTTTTCCAAAAGATAAATTACATTCATGCAAATCCAATGCGTAAGCAATATGTGAAAAGACCGGAGGAATGGGTCTGGTCATCTGCAAATCTTGATAGTGAAATTATTGTTGAGCCAGTGCCATTATGAAATATTCGGTTCAGGTTACAAACCTGAACCCGCCAAAATAGAAAACTGGATAAGATAATAATAAAGATTAACTGCCAAAAATTGTCAGTTTTGCTAACAAAGATTGTAGAAAAGTAGACAGGCAGGGACATGGCATGCCATGTCCTGCAATATAATATATTGATTTATTTGAAAAATTTTCAACGTCCATCTTTTTCCTCCTCTGGCATGGAAACTGCAATATAAGTTATTAAGAAACGGAAAACAAGGGTCATGGGTCATGGGTTAAGGGGCATGAAGAACCCCTTTGACCCATGCTACTTGCCCCTTGACCCTAAAATTGTTAATAAGCTCCAGAAGGAGGTGAAGGAAGGAAGGGGCAAAAAAAAATAATAAGATTACACCGATTAAGAAAAGCAGATTACACCGATTAAAAAGCAAGAATCTGTGTAATCTTGTTAGAATCTGTGTAATCAGTGTTAGCAAATCTGTGTAATCATTTAATTTAAGGAGGATTTAAAAATGTTTAAAATTTTAAAGAACAAAAAAGGTTTTACATTAATTGAATTGATGATAGTTGTCGCCATACTTGGTATTCTGGCTGCGGTGGCGATTCCGATGTATATCAACTATCAGAACAAGGCAAAGACATCAGAGGCGCCTATTAATATTGATGCAATAAAGAAGGGTGAGATATCACAATATTCTGTAAACCTCGGTGCGACGGTAAAGCCAGCGGATGAATATGCCGGCCCTGCTGCACTTGCCACAGCTCCTACTGGCTGGACCATCGGTGCCACAGCCAAGCAAAAGCAATTTTGGAGCACAACAGCGACCACAGGCGACGTAGCTACCTGGGCACGTACAGTTAGCTGGAGTCCTAATGGAAATGCTACATATGGGAATTACCAAGTTCTTTGTGGAATAGGTCTAACATGTCTTAGTGGTGTTACAATAGAAGGAAGGACAGATATTGATGGTGATAGTAATGCCCATGTATTTGCCATAGCAGTTGGTGATCCTACAGTATATGTCCCTGTTGCGGGCTGGTCGACTTCGACTGCTACACCACCAGCGAATTTTGTGAATATAACAGAGAGTGGCGCTGGCCAGTTTTAATTTGGCTTAGTATAAACAATGTCAGTGAATTAGTATCAGTAATAATCTGCCCAGAGTATCTTCTCTGGGCAGATTATAATTTTTTTTAGTTAGGAGGTGGAGAAGGTATGAATAAAAAAGGGTTTACTTTAATTGAATTGATGATAGTTGTCGCTATACTTGGTGTTTTGTCTGCTGTTGCTATACCAATGTATCTCAATTATCAAAATAGAGCAAGGACAGCGGAGGTGCCAATTAGCATTGATGCAATAAGAAAGGGTATACAATCAACATATGCTGTATCAATATCAGTAACTACACCTGCCTATGCAAAAGCTGCAAATGATTATCCTACAATGAGTGGTGTGACTGCTGCGCCAGCAGGATGGGTAGTTGGAACTGCTGCAAAACAGAAAACAAATTGGGCCACTAATGATACAAACCTTTGGTCTTCTGTTGCATATTGGACCCCTGATGGCTCAATATCTTACGGGCAGTATGCGGTGGTAGCATGCGGTGCTGCTACCGATTGCGCTACTATTGCTGGTCAAACGGATATTGATGGTGATAGTAATGTCCATGTTTTGGTAAAGGCTGTGGTATCAATGACTAACCCAACTACTATAGCAACATTAACCTATCCTGCAGTATTTGGATTGACGCCTCTTGCAGGACTAAATGGAGTAAAAGACATAACTGAAGGTGGTGCAGGCGCATTTTAGATTAAGAAGCATCCATCTATATTTTATAGCTAAGGCTAAAGGAGGGTTGAGGGGATGCGAGAAAAGGGATTTACATTAATTGAATTAATGGTGGTGGTTGTTATTCTTGGAGTATTAGCAGTTATAGCAATACCCGCTTATATTAATTATGTCCATAAAT
>JAHFEP010000295.1 GCA_023248415.1 Nitrospirota bacterium | reverse complement strand
ATAACGGAGCTGCTACGGGATAATTTACAGAAAATAAACCTTCCATTAATTAATGTATTAAACTTAGGCTGCGGCTCCTGCCCTGAAATTAAGGATCTCTTTGATAGCTTCCATCCAAAAAATAATTTTAATTTTACCTGTATAGATTTTGATCAGATGGCGTTAGACTTTTCTAAAGAAAGGCTGAAATTTCTCCCAGAAAATATAAAAGTAAAATTACAAAAAGAAAATGTTATAAATCTGATGAAATCGCAAAAAGAGGCAAGGATATTAGGCAAACAGCATCTCGTCTACAGCTTTGGGCTTGCCGACTATCTGCCGGATAGGGTTTTAAAGTATTTTATCTCCACTGCATTCTCACTTCTTCAGCCGGGTGGGAAATTTATTATTGCCCATAAAGACAAAGAAAAATATAGGCCCCTTCCGCCAGAATGGCTTATGGACTGGGTATCTGAGCAAAGGAATTTAAATGGTTTTATAAAGTTAGCTAAAGATTCTGGAATAAAGGATTATTCTATTGACTTAGAATGGGAAGAATCTAATGTAATCTTCTTTTTAGTAATCACTAAAAAGGGCTGATATGGATATATTATCTTCATTGACATATTATTCCTTTTCTGCATTATTTAACCTGATTACAAGCCTTCTTATGGCTGTAATAGTTCTTATAAAAAATTCAAAAACTACAGCTAATAGGACGTTTGTGTTTTTTTCATTGAGCGTTGCAGGATGGTCGTTATTTTATTTCCTGTGGCTGATTGAACCAGATATAGAGTTGGCAGATTTTTATTTAAGAACCTGTTTGATGAGCGCCACGTTTATACCAGCCTTCTTTACACATTTTGTAGTTTCTTTATTGAAACAAGATAGCGCCTCTCTTTTGAAGCAAAGATTAAATAACAAACCCTTAATTATTGGTAATTATTTAATAAGTATTTTTATTGCATCTACTTCGTATACGCCATTATTTGCTAAAGAAGGCGGGCCATATATGTCTTTTAGCTACTGGCTTTTGCCGGGTCCTTTCTTTCATGCGCAGCTTATACATTTTGGCCTAAATGTTATCTATTCACAATATCTAATGTTCCGCTCTATCAGGAAGAGCCATGGCATATTCAGAAATCAAGTTCTATATGTCTTTACTGGAACACTAATTGCCTTTATTGCAGGAATGACTAACTATTTCTATTGGTACAGAATACCCATTCCCCCAGTTTTAAACATTTTTGTGTCGTTGTATCCAGCGCTGATTGCCTATGGAATTGCAAGGCACAGATTGATGGAGATAAAGATTATCTTCAAAAAAGGGACTGTATATACTGCTGGACTTATCATTGCATTGGTTCCGCCATATCTTATACTCTTATGGACTCAGCACTTCTTTTTTAAAACTATAAATACTTCCTATTCCATAATTATATTTTGCCTTCTTATAGTGGCTGCAATTGCTTTTTATAGGATAAGATTAAAAGCAGAAACAGCTATTGAAAAGGTCTTATTCAGTAATAAATACGATTATTACAAAGTCCTCACCAGCTTTACAAAAGACATTGTATCTGTTCTAACTATGGAGGAGCTCCTCAACAAGACCATCAACACCTTTGTTGAAACACTTAAGATTAAGAAGGCATCCATTTTTCTCTTTGATGAAGAAAAAAAGGCATATATAATGTGGTCTGCTTTTGGCATTGATGAAGAAAAGGGCAGGATAAATATAAAAGAACAGGATGTATTAATAAACTATTTTCTTGAAAAAAAGGATGTTGCGATAAAAGAGGAGATAGAGAGATATCCAAGCACACAACAAACTCAGGAAATAATAAAAATACTAAAGGAGATGGAATCTGAGATTGCCATACCCTTTATGGAAAAGGATAAGGTTGTCGGCTTTTGCAACTTAGGAATAAAGGGAGACAGGGGCATGTATTCACATGAGGATATAGAGTTGTTTCTTTCTCTTGGCAGGCAGGCGGCAATAACCATACAGAATGCCCAACTTGTAGAGCGGATAAAAGAATCCAAACACATCATCAGAAGGATGGAAAGGCTTAAGACTATCGGTGATATGGCAGCAGGTCTGGCACATGAGATAAGGAATCCCCTTGTGCCGATAAAGACATGCCTTGAGCTTCTGCCTGAAAGATACGGTAAGGACGAGGAATTTACACAAAAAATACCTATAAGAGCCCTGCAGGAAGTTGAAAGGATAGAATCTCTATTAAAGGAGATAATGGACTATTCAAGGCCGAGGATGCCTGTGCTAAAGGAAGAAGACATAAATGACATTGTAGAAAAGACCATAATCTTTGTTGAATATGAGGCAAAGAAGAAGGGTATAAAGATAGAAAGGGAATATGATAAAAAACTGCCAATAGTAAAGGTAGACAACGAACAAATGAAACAGGTTATATTGAATCTTGTATTTAATGCTATTGATGCTGTAAATGGAGATGGGAAGATAGAAGTAACAACAAGGCAAGTAAAGCACATATTATCGCCATCAGGCAAAATAGGCGAGAAGGAATATGTCCAGATAGAGGTTGCTGACAATGGAGCTGGCATCCCAGAGGAGAATATAGAAAGGATATTTAATCCATTTTATACTACCAAACACGAGAGTAAAGAAAGAGAAGGAACAGGGCTTGGATTATCAATAGTTCAGGAGATAATAACAGAGCATCATGGATTTATTCAGGTGAAGAGTGAGTTAGGCAAAGGAACCACCTTTCTTGTCAACCTGCCTGTTGAAATGCCGGAGTTTAGGCAAAGAGAAGACAGAAGAAGGTTTTGAAAAGATTCAACAATTGAATGACGCCCTCAGAATTGCTCTCGGCCTCCAATAATTTTGTTTACTAATATATAAAGAATGTGGTAATATATATAAAAAAAAGGGGGGTATATTTTATTCATAAAGGGGGTGCTAAAGTGGATAAAAAAGATATGAATAAAAAGACAGTTGCCGAGCTGAAAAAGATAGCAGCAAAAATGAATATCAAAGCTTCAG
>JAHFEP010000294.1 GCA_023248415.1 Nitrospirota bacterium | reverse complement strand
TACATACAGCAGGATAGAGCCTTATGGAATGTTTATTCTCATGGCATTGCTATTCTTAGACCCCTTTCATACTTTA
The DNA here is from genome assembly GCA_023248415.1 of Nitrospirota bacterium. Lineage (GTDB taxonomy): Bacteria > Nitrospirota > CAKKRA01 > 9FT-COMBO-42-15 > 9FT-COMBO-42-15 > 9FT-COMBO-42-15. The sequence continues at coordinate 2,941 of JAHFEP010000294.1, read as the reverse complement.
AGCTACATCCTCTGGCCTATTATATCTTTGTTAACTGATATTATTCTGGGTGTATAGCCAATGTGATTAAGAGGCCTTTATCTCAGGCAGTAATGCTTTCAGTAAAACAGATTGCAGATTATTTAAAGATTTAATATATTGCAGAGAGCAGGGTGAAAAGAGATAAAGGAATAGAAACAGATATTTCAATGGCCTGACCATATGCTCCCCCTTGTTTTCCTTGACATCCTTATAACCATTAGGTTATACTAATTATACGGTAATTTATGGAAATTAAATTGTTCAAACAGGTTAGCGGTTATATAGATAAATTGCCAAAAGTGCAAAGCGCCATGATATATGCTGTCTTGGAAGATATAAAGCAATACGGACTACAAGCCCCGTTGGCATCCATGAGGCAGATTAAGGGCAAATTATGGGAGATTAAGATTTTGCAGACCAGAATATTCTATGTAGTTATTGAAGGAAATACAATGGTTCTGCTCCATGCCTATAAAAAGCAGAGCCAAAAGGCGCCGCAGCATGAAATTGAAACTGCGCTCAGCCGCATGAAGGATGTGTTGGAAAACTAAAAGCAAGGGAGGTTATTTATATGAAAATCCATACTCACAAGAAAGATATTTATTCTCTTGAAGATGTTATTAAAAGGCGGGGAAAAGACCACGAATTTAAAATCCTGTTAGACAAAGCCAGATTGAGGGTTTCAATCGCCAGGCAAATTAAAATCGCCAGAGAAGATGCAGGCCTCTCACAATTAGAACTTGCAGATGCCTTAGGCATAAGCCAGCCCATGATAGGACGTCTTGAAGGGTTAAAAGACAATCGCTTGCCCAGCATTGAATTATTGGCAAGGATTGCCTCTATAACGAAAAAGAAACTGATAGTAAACCAGCCGGGATTTCACTTGGAATTGGCATGTATGTGAGCCCCGTTAAAAGCTCTGTAAAGCGCCATTAATAGCCATAGTTTATCTCTACAACAAGAAGACTTCTAACGGAGTAAACCTCAAATAAAAGCAGTCCAGTTATTGTAACAACATCAAAAACCAATACCAGCCTGTTGTTTCAATCATCTTGACAGCTTAAAGCTATGGTGATTTAATGCAGACAATATAATAAAAAGGATTTCAGAATACTACTGAAAGCAGGGAAAAAAAGAAGTGAAGGGTTAAAACTGATATCCCAAGACCTGACCTTGGCCCCTGTTAACCCTGGCCCCTGTTTCTGCGCTTTGTTTGACAGGTAACCTTTAAATGGGTGACCCTGTGTGCTTGCCTGTGCTGTTATTTCCAAAGCCCTCTTTTCATTTCCCTTGCATCTCTTTCAGCCTGCCGAAACTGTTCAAGATATTTGAACGGATATTTAGTATAAGCAAAGCCGTATCCTTGTTTGATAATCTCTAAATTTAAGAAAGTCCCATCCTGCAAATAGACATAAGCAAGCGTGCGTCTATACTTATCCTTCCTCTGCCAATCATAATCAAGTCTAACCTGTTTGCCTTCAACCATTCCTTTTGTAAATTCCTTCGCCTCTTTAGCAAAATATTGAACAGGCTTTTTAGGATGGTGTAGTTCTGGAGTGTCAACGCCTATAAGTCTAACCTTTTGATTGCCTTCAAGGACAATAGTATCGCCATCAATAACACGGATACAGAGGATAAGAAGGATGAGAGATAGAGTCTGAATGAGTTTAAAGTTTATTATTCCTTTTGGTTGCTGAACGAAAAATACCTCCGTCTACTACTTTTCAAAAGGGTCTTTTGTCCCTTTTTTCCAGGTGTATGGGTTTACATTCCCCTTGGTGCTGTAGTTATCCTCTACACTATTATTCCTTTCAGAACGATAATAAGGCTGGACATATGTATCTTTAACTCCATCTCTATTTGTGTCCTTCCAGTATCCCCTAACCCTTTCATCTGCCATTACAGTTGAAACAAAAGCTAAAACCGTTACTACTGTTAAGATTATCCTTTTCATTTTGCACCTCCTCTACTTACATTCTATTTCTCTGCTACTTGCCCATACATATGGAGAGTTGCAATTAGTTTCTCCATCTTTTATAACTTCCCAATTGTACAAATAGCTATTTCAGCCATAAATTCCAGCCGTATATACAACCGTAGTCGCTAAAAGAAATCCTAAAACAAAACCCGAAATCAGCTTTCCCATCTAAAACCTCTTTTGAAATTATATGCAGCAGATACAATTTACATATAAAAATGGTTTTTATAGGAATAGTCTATGCCCAATGGACATTATTTGTCAAGAATAAAGTTTCTATCAGGATATTCAATTATGGCTTCTAAGAAGCCATAATTAAGGAGATGAAAATGGATGAAAAAAGACTGATAGGACTCAGGATTAAAGAAATCAGAAAAATCCGAGGACTGTCTCAGGAAGAACTTGCTGAGAAGGCTGAGACAAGTGCAAATTATTTAAGCCGTATGGAAAGGGGGACAGAAAACCCTACCCTTGATATGCTTATAAAACTTGCGCATGCGCTTGAGGTTGAGATATGGGAGATATTTGATTTTGGACATGAGGTTAGCCTTAAGGAAATAAGGAAAACTGTAAATAGATTTTTAAGGGAGTTAAATGATGAAAAACTGCGTATGGCTGTAAAACTCCTACGGACAGTAGCGCATTAAATGGGGGATAGCAGGATAAGAAAGGATAAGAGGAGGATAAGAGGGGCAGACTTGCCTATTGACATTTGAAAGAGAAAATTAGTGGGTCACCCATTTAAAGGGCACCTTTCAAGGGAAAAAGCTATCCTCAGGCGAGAAAAAGAATTTTTCTCGCCAATATCTCTTAAGCTACCACTGTCGGGTTTGACAAAATTCGGAACAACTGATAAGTTAGTCCTCCAGAAGGAGGAAGAGATGAGGAAAGGCAAATGGAGTGCAGAAGAGAAGCAGAAGATAATATTAGCGGGGTTAAGGA
>JAHFEP010000121.1:5543-8373 GCA_023248415.1 Nitrospirota bacterium | reverse complement strand
TAAAAGTCCTTTTATTATCCTTTCTTCCTTCCATGATGCCTTGTACACAACTGCAGCAGCCGTATCAGGAGAATACCCTTTTTGAAGTTCATCAACAACCTCTTTAATCTTCTGGACACTAAGAAATATAACCATTGTTGCATTATGAGAGGCAAGCGAAGATAGTTTCTCTGCATCAGGCACATCTGTCCTTCCAGCAATGCGCGTATAGATTACGGTTTGTGTAATCTCAGGAAGTGTAAATTCTATATTCAAAGCAGCAGCAGCAGCAGAGGCAGAAGAAACACCGGGGATGATTTCAAAACCTATGCCTGCCTTTTTCAATTCAGCCATCTGTTCAGCAATAGCGCTGTAAAGGCTTGTGTCGCCTGTATGAAGCCTTACAACTATCTTTTCGTCCTTTACACCATTAACCATTGTCTTTAGAATCTCATCCAAATTCATAGAGGCGCTGTCAAAAACCTCGGCGTCCTTCTTTGCATATTTCAAAATTTCAGGATTTACAAGGGAGCCTGCATAAATAATGATATCTGCCTTTTCAAGCATCTTTTTGCCCTTCACAGTTATTAGCTCAGTATCCCCTGGCCCAGCGCCGATAAAATATATTTTCATTCTTGTTTCCTCACAATTATCATTGAAAGATAATCCAGTTCCTTGCCTTTGAGTGTTTCTATATCCCTGACAATCCTTTCCTCTTCTGTCCCGCATCTGCTGATAAACACAGCCTTGTCTTTTAATCCCATCTCTTCTAAAACAGCAAGCACATCATCAAAGACCTTGTTCACCTTCATAAGAATAATAGTATCATAATCTTTCAGCGCATTCCTTATTCTCTCCTTTTCGTATGTTGCCGGCAGCACAGCCACCCTTTCATTTGCCTTTGCAAGCGGCAGAATTGCCGCTGCTGACGAGGCATTAATAGATGAGACGCCCGGGACTATTTCAACCGCAAGGTCTTTCAGCCGCTCCTTTAGATTTTCAAGAACATAGATAAAGGTGCTATAAAAAAGAGGGTCGCCAATGGAAATACAGGCAACATCCTTGCCAGCATTTAATTTTCCCTCAATTATTTTCGCAGACTCATCCCAGAACTTTTTTGTAACCTCCTTGTCCTTGCTCATGGGGAATACAAGTGGGATAATCTCCTGCCTCGCCTTATCAATAACACCCTCTACAATAGAGAGTGCAAAGCTGTCTGAATCATAATTAGACTTAGGCGCGCATATAACAGGCACGCTCTGTAGTATTCGCATTGCCTTTAATGTTAAAAGCTCAGGGTCTCCTGGACCAACACCAATACCGTATAATTTAGCCATTCTTCTCTCCTGAGATGATATAAACAGGATTTTGCGCCTCAAAGAAAAGGGAATCTGAAATCCCCTTTGACTTTGCAATATTTACTGAGACAATATCAAATGGTATATTAAGCCATTTTAATGAATCAGTTGCTGCTTTTAATGTATCCAATGTTATAGCATTAATAACAATACGGCCTTTATCCTGCATACTTTTACTGCACACTTCAAGTATCGTTTTAAGCCTGCCGCTGCTGCCGCCAATAAAAACTGAATCAGGTTCCTGCAACCCATTCAGACAGTCAGGCGCCTCTCCATTAATAACCTCAATGTTCTTCATTGAAAAACTTTTAACATTCTCCTTTATCTGTTCAATCCTCTCATTATTTTTCTCTATGGCGTATACCTTTCCATTCTTTGCAATCCTTCCTGCCTCAATAGCAACAGAGCCGGAACCTGCGCCAATATCCCAAATAATACTATTTTCTTTTATTTTCATTTTTGCAAGACTGACAGCCCTAATCTCCTCCTTTGTAATCAGGCCGTTTGAATGGCTAAAGGAGTTATCTGAAAAGCCAAAGACATAATCCATCAAACTTTTATCAACAGACTTTGAAATATCTTTCAGAAGTATCATAATATTAAGAGGAGAAATATTCTTTGATGCCACATCCTTTAAAGAACATCCTGTTATCTTTTCATCTGGGGCGCCAATATTCTCGCAGATATAGGCCTTAAAATTGACAAGGCTGTTTTTTATCAATGCCTCTGCTATCTTCTTTGGCTCATCGCCATTACTTGTAAATATCCCTATTTTATCAGCGCATGCAGCAGCCTTAACTATCTTTTCAAAATCTCCACTGCCTGAGCCTGAACGGCCATGACTGCTTACAATCTCTGCATCATGCCACGACTCTTTAATCTTCGCAAATGCCCACTGCATGGAACTGATATTTGGTATTATCTCAATATCATCCTTTCCAAGATTTTTTATAAGATAATCTGCAATGCCATAAAATCCTGGGTCTCCAGAGGCTAAAACAGTTATCTTCTTATTTTTGTTTTTCTTGATATTGCTAACAACATCCTTTAGATTAGATTTAACAACAAAACGCTCGCCTTTGAAATCTAAAAAATAAGACAAATGCCTTTCTCCGCCAAAGAGGATATCAGAATCTTTAATAATATCTAATGCCTTATTTGAAAGGTCATCCCTGCCGCTAATACCTATGCCTATAATATGTATCCATCTCATATTTATATCGTCATTGCGAGCGAAGCGAAGCAATCTGATACTAAATACTCAACTCATCACGCATTACGGATTACTCATTACGACTTTAAGATTGCTTCGTCGCTATCGCTCCCCGCAATGACACCCTATTTAAATCTATTGTCCCTGCGGTATACTTGGCTCTGGCATAGAAGCGCTGACAGTAAAGAGCCTGAACTTTTCAAGATTGTATGTCCTTGACAGACCCAGTGACTTTACTGTATATGGAAACTTTACAGTAAGCTTCTTGGTCTCCACCTTC
>JAHFEP010000121.1:0-5443 GCA_023248415.1 Nitrospirota bacterium | reverse complement strand
CTCTGGCATAGAAGCGCTGACAGTAAAGAGCCTGAACTTTTCAAGATTGTATGTCCTTGACAGACCCAGTGACTTTACTGTATATGGAAACTTTACAGTAAGCTTCTTGGTCTCCACCTTCATCCCTGCCCTGCCGACAATAGAACCTGCAATTGTCTTTTCCTCTGTATCCTCTATGCTAATGGATATTTCATCAGGGTTAATAGCAACATTCCTCTCCTTTGCTTTTCTAAGTATACCTCCTTTGATTGACTCCTCATTAGGTGTTCCCATTTGCATTATCCCTTCAATATCTGAGTTAAAATTTTCTGATATCATAAATCTGTTAAAATGGGCATACGCGACAAAACCTATTACAACAACTATCACTAAAATTATTATGGCCTTCATTTACACCCCCCTTTCACATCTGCCATAACAACGCCATTGGATGATAAAATAATACACCTGATTTCAATATCCCTTTTCAATAACCCTTTTATCTTCTCAATTACCCTCTTGCCTAACAACTCAAAAAACCTTTTATCGCCTCTCTCTTCAAAAAAATCAGATATCTGTCTTGCTGTATTGCTGTGTCTTATAGATTTGGATATTGCCTTATCATATCCCCAATCTTCTGCCCATTCTGCAATATGTGAAAGACTAAGAACAGAATCCCTGACATGGGTCTTGAAATTTCCATCAGCAACCTTTGCCATCTTCCCAAGCTGACCAGCCACATTTATCCTTTTAATCCCTTTTTTATTTGCTGTTTCAAAGGCAAAGCCGGCATAATCACCCATCTGAACAAATGCCTCTTCTTTAAGCTGCAATATCTCCTCTGCATATTTCTCGCTGTTCCTGCCTGGTGTAAAAACAATTTCATCCAGGCCTGCAGCAACCGCCATATCAATGCCGAGACTTATTGTATCCTTATAGGCATCAACAGACATAGGCTCAACAATACCTGTTGTGCCGAGTATTGATATGCCGCCGATGATGCCGAGCCTGCTGTTTAAAGTCTTTTTTGCAAGCTCTTTACCTTTAGGAACAGAGATGGTAATTTCTAACAGGGGCAAGGACTCTTGACTTTTGACCCTTGACCCTTGACCCTTGACCCTTGACCCTTCTTTTACTGCTTCCATCACTGCCTCTTTTATCATCTTCATGGGCACAGGATTTATTGCAGGCTGACCCACAGGCACAGCAAGACCCGGCTTGGTTACAACACCAACACCTTTACCGCCCTTTACTACAAGAATCGGAGAATCGGTGAATCGGAGAATCGGTGAGACTGTTGCCGCAATCTCTGCACCGTTTGTTATATCAGGGTCATCACCTGCATCCTTGATTACCGAAGCGCTCGCAATAATCTCTGAGTTATGTCTAATAAGTTTAGATTTGTGTATTTTGAATTTCACTCTGCTGTTGTCAGGAAAGGGTATTTCTACAAATGATGGAGCTTTTTGACCCTTGACCCTCGACCCTCGACCCTTTAGCAGCAGCACTGCTGCTGCCTTTGCTGCTGCTGCTGCACAGGCGCCAGTAGTGTAGCCCTTCCGAAGCGGCCTATTTAATCCCTTTTTCATTCTTCTTCTTTTTTCTTGTCTTCCTCATCTTTCTTGCCTGCAATCCTGTATTCTTCACTTGCCCATTTGCCAAGGTCAATAAGTTTGCACCGTTCAGAGCAGAAGGGCCGAAATTCGTTTTCTTCCCACTCAGTCTCTTTTTTACAGATTGGACATTTAACTTTCATCTAATTATATGTTATCAATTCATAAAAACATGTTACTTAATTTAAAATCAAAAAATAAAGATAAAAAATCAAAGACACAAATCAAAATGTAAAGTTAAAAATACAAATATTATCTTTGAATTTTTATTTGTCATTTTGCATTTTGATTTTTTATTTTTACATTTTCTCTACTATTAAACCTCTATTAAAATATGCAACGAGAACACCGAGTGAGAGCCAGAAGATAAAACCAACACCAAAAGAGGTAATCCTGAAAATCGTAATAAGCTCATCTGGAATAAGGCTGTATTTGACACCAGAAGGGGCGCCAAACAAAAATGGTATGCTGATTATTATAATAAGGATTAAAGATGCAACTGGAGTTGCAATAGTTTTAAATAATTTTTTAAGATTTTTTTGCACAACCAAAAATATTCCAACACCGATTATTTCTGCAATAATAAGAGATACCCACCCTAACTGCCTATTTTCTACTTCAGCAATTGTCTCAACACCCGGCGGGTTTGGTGGAAGACCAATACCTGGCAAAAGGTTTATAAGTAAGAAACCAGCAAATCCCATTATGAGTCCTTTTTTAATGCCTTTATTTTTTGTATAAAAATATATAATGCTCAGGATTATCCCATAGGCAGCGCTAAGGGTTGCTGTGCCAACCATTGTAAGGAGCAGCCTTTTATAAAAAGGCATCTCCCCGCCGTCACCATGTTCATGACTGCCGCCATTCTCTTTAATTACTGTTACTGAATTTTCAAATCTCTCTGCCTTCAGGATAATCGGGGTAATAATTGTTAATGTTAATAACCCGAGAATAATACCTGCTATTAAACCAGCAATGATGCCGTTTAAAATTGAATCCTTCACCAAAACCTCCGTAAATCTTGAAGATGATGAATCGGTGAAACGGGGAAACGGAGAGGAATAAAAAACCCCGCTTCCCCGTTTCTCCCCTTCCCCGTTTCGCTCCACTACGCTTTTGACTTTAATGGCACGGAAACCCAAGCCCATGCCTGATATCATGAAACGCATCATGAATTGCAGGATATGGCGCAAACCCAATGATGTATACTATCCCTGCTGCTATTAATACAGATGTTAAAATAAACATTGCCTTTCTATAATCAACTGAAACAATACTTCTTAGTCTCGCTATTCTCTCCAAGGTATCACCTCCTTTCACAGTAGGGACGAGGCTACCTCGCCCCTATATCTGTCTATCAAATAAAAAATCCCCTGCTTTCAAAGTAAAGACAGGGGATTGATTTAAAATACAAAGCCATCACCCTTCCCTTCTTTACCATCGAAGATGCGGAAGGAATACACAGGCAGGTCTTCTGGCTCTCCTTTAAAACCTTCACTGCCTTCCCGCCAATTTAGAAATTGACAGTGGCTTTTTGAGTAAAGGTCTTACCTCAATTAATGAGGTCAGGATTACAGCGGCGGGTCCGCCCCCGCTTATACGGGGTTCCCATTTAAAACCAATGCGGTTACCTGTGTAATTCTTATTCAATTTTCACTTAATACATATCATATATGACAATTATATGTCAACCACTATTTAGAAAATCCATGTTGCTTTAAAAAAGCTTCATTAATAATCCCCCCATTCCCACCTTTATTAAAGGGGGGGGATGGATTAAGCAGCATTTTCTCTACATACTTTCCGATTATATCTGTCTCAATATTTACACTATCACCTATGCTTTTTACACCAAGTGTTGTTACATCTAAAGTATGGGGAATAACAGCAATACTAAAAGACCTGTCTTTAACATCAACAACAGTAAGGCTTATGCCGTCAATTGCAACCGAACCTTTAGTTACAATATATTTTAATAAATCCTTTGGCGCCTCAATAAAAAATTCTACAGAATTGCCGAACCTCTTTTTTTCTTTGATTACGCCTACACCTTCAATGTGGCCTGTTACAAGATGGCCGCCAACGCGGCCAGATAATCTTAACGCCCTTTCAAGATTTACTTTTGAACCATTTTTAAGTTCGCCAAGATTGGTTTTTTTTAATGTCTCCGGGGCAACATCTGCTTCAAAGGAGTTATTGAAAATATTTACTGCTGTAAGACAGGCGCCATTTACTGTTATGCTGTCGCCTATCTTTGATCCTTCAAGAATAGTCTTCGCAAATATTGAGAGCCTTGCGCCTTTTGAATCCTTTTTTATGTCCTTTACAGCGCCGAGCTCCTCTATAATGCCTGTAAACAATACTATATCTCCCGATATTTGCTTATAAAGGCGCTTAAAATGCTTCTGTCATTATCGGCAATTTCAATAAAGGATATACCGCAGTAAAATTCCTGCCTTTCACCCTGCGTCCAGACAACCTTCCCTTTTGCTTTCAGATTATATAATGCAGAAGATGATTGACTCATATTCGGAAGGAAAAGATTTAGATTTAACTTCGCTTCCAATGGAAGATGTTCGCCAAGATTCAGCATCAGCCCTCCCTCTCCGACTGTCTTGGCTAAAACCCGTTTGGTCTTACCCTCAGACTTATACTCAACTGGTAACGTAATATTAACCCGTGGATACCGCCGCCTCTGAAATGTTTCCATCTCCACCCCCTTATTATCTTCCCTTTTTCCCCACTTTTAAAAGAGCCAATATAATTATAGCATAATATTTTGACATTTCAAGGAAATTTTAGTAAGGTAATTAAACTAATGAATATTAAAAAAAGAAACAAAAAATTAGAGGAACTGGATAAGCAATACATCTGGCATCCCTTTACCCAGATGAAGGACTGGTTGGAAGAAACCCCCTTAATCATTGAAAATGGTAAGGGAAGTTATCTGATTGATATCCACGGCAGGAAATATCTTGATGGTATTTCATCGCTCTGGGTGACTGTTCATGGCCATAGAAAAAAAGAGATTGACAAGGCAGTAAAGAAGCAGATTGATAAAATAGGCCATTCTACACTGCTCGGCCTTTCAAATGTCCCTGCAATATTGCTTGCAGAGAAGCTAATAAAGGCCACTCCAAAAGGGCTGACTAAGCTCTTTTATTCTGACAGCGGCTCAACAGCAGTAGAGATTGCATTAAAGATGGCATTTCAATATTGGCAGCAAAAGGGAATAGCGTATAGAAATAAAACAAAATTTATTTCCCTTCATAATGCCTATCACGGTGATACTATCGGCTCTGTAAGTGTCGGAGGCATTGAGTTGTTTCATGAGATGTACAAGCCTCTGCTTTTTGATTCATACAAAATTGAGTCCCCATACTGTTATAGGTGCAGTTTAAATAAAGCATATCCGGGCTGTAATCTTGAATGTGCTGTTCATGCAGAATCAGCAATAAAACAATATGCAGACAATACCGCAGCGCTGATAATAGAGCCGCTCGTTCAGGGCGCTGCAGGTATGCTGGTCTCGCCACCAGGGTATTTAAAAAAAATCAGGGAGCTTTGCACAAGATATAATATCCTGATGATAGCAGATGAGGTGGCAACAGGATTTGGCAGAACAGGCAAGATGTTTGCCTGCGAGCATGAAGGGGTATCGCCTGATATAATGGCAGTTGCTAAAGGCATCACAGGAGGCTATCTTCCTTTGGCAGCAACGCTTGTGACAGATGAGATATACAATGCCTTTTATGGCGAGTATAAGGATTTAAAGACCCTTTTCCACGGCCATACATACACAGGGAATCCCCTCGCCTGTGCTGCTGCAATTGCAAATATTGAGCTATTTA
>JAHFEP010000293.1 GCA_023248415.1 Nitrospirota bacterium | reverse complement strand
CAAGAACAGGTAAGATCGGTGATGGAAAGATATTTGTTTATCCGATTAAGGATGTAATTCGTATCAGGACAGGCGAGAAGGGACAAAAGGCAATCTAAATTTGTAATTGACTGTAGCCTCGCGTCATTCCACACGCGGAATCAGTTCTTAAATCATTAGTGCAATGGCGGCTGGATTCCTGCTTTTGCAGGAATAATGAAGTTTAAAAGGCTGTTAACACAAGGGGCAGATTTGTAATATCAATCTGCCCTGTAGTTCTTTGAGAATTTAGTAACTACCCCTCCTTTTATTCAAATACCTGCTGTGTATTTTTACTTGATTTTTAAAAAAAATGTGCTACGATACAATGGAATTTTTTGAATGATGGGAGGTAAGAGATGAAAAAAAATAAAAGGATTGTCAGTGTTTTATTACTTGTTTTTATGTTATTGCCAGCCAGTATTCTTTTTGCCGAAGATGTTAAGCCATCAGTACCCGTAGGGCAGGCAGTGCATGTTACAACACCAGCATCAGAACAGGCGCCTGCTGCTCCAGCACCAGCGCCAAAGAATGATGCTGGCGACACTGCCTGGGTGCTTATTTCAACAGCGCTTGTTATGTTGATGACACCAGGCTTAGCCCTTTTTTATGCAGGCATGGTAAGGAGAAAGAATGTTTTAGGCACAATCATGCAGAGTTTTATTATTTTAGCTCTTATAAGTGTTCAGTGGGTTCTCTGGGGTTACTCGCTTGCATTTGGACCTGATAAAGGCGGGATTATTGGCAGCCTTGCATGGTTTGGTCTAAATGGTGTTGGCACAGACCCGAACCCTGATTATGCTGCTACAATACCGCATCAGGCATTTATGATATTTCAGATGATGTTTGCAGTTATAACACCTGCGCTCATTACAGGCGCATTTGCTGAGAGGGTGAAGTTCAGCACCTTCTTAGTATTTACACTTCTTTGGGCTACATTAGTCTATGACCCCATTGCACACTGGGTTTGGGGTCTTTCAGGAGGTAAAGGCTGGCTGAACAATCTTGGCGCCCTTGATTTTGCAGGCGGTACAGTTGTTCATATAAGTTCTGGTGTATCTGCACTTGCTGCAGCCCTGATTATCGGAAAACGTAAAGGTTACGGTACAGAATCAATGCCGCCGCATAATGTGCCAATGGTTGTTCTTGGTGCTGCCTTACTGTGGTTTGGCTGGTTTGGATTTAATGCAGGCAGCGCCCTTTCATCAGGCGGTCTTGCTACCAGCGCATTTGTTGCAACAAATACAGCCTGTGCTACTGCTGCCTTTACCTGGGCAGTTGTTGAATGGATGCACAGAGGCAAGCCGACTGTTCTTGGCGCTGTATCTGGCGCTGTAGCCGGCCTTGTTGCTATAACGCCTGCAGCAGGCTTTGTCAGCCCGATGTCTTCAATCTTAATTGGCATGTTGGGAGGTGTTGTATGCTATTTCTCAGTCAGTGTTGTAAAAAGCAAGCTTGGGTATGATGATTCACTTGATGCCTTTGGCATCCATGGTGTGGGTGGAACACTCGGCGCTCTTGCAACTGGATTATTTGCTTCTAAACTTGTAAATTCTGCTGGCAATGATGGACTTTTCTTTGGTAATCCAGCATTGTTAGTAAATCAGGCAATAGCTGTTGTTGCTACAGCAGTTTATGCCTTTGTGGTTACAGCAATACTTCTTAAAGTCCTTGATGCAACAATGGGCCTCAGGGTTACAAAAGAGGACGAGGTAACAGGCCTTGACTTAAGCCAGCATGGAGAGAGTGGATATACATTGTAATTGTGCAAAGAGCAAAGAGCAAAGAGCAAAGAGAGAAACCCAATAATGGAACCTAACATATTACTCAAAACTATGGAGGAAAATTATGAAAAAGATAGAGGCAATAATAAAGCCTTTTAAATTAGACGATGTTAAAGATGCCTTAAACAAAATCGGCATTCAGGGTATGACAGTAACAGAGGTAAAAGGTTTTGGAAGACAGAAGGGGCATACAGAGGTATACAGGGGCTCTGAGTTTGTAGTTGAGTTTCTTCCTAAAACAAAATTAGAGCTTGTTGTTTCTGATAAAATAGCTAAGAAGGTTATTGATACGATTGTAGAGACTGCAAGAACAGGTAAGATCGGTGATGGAAAGATATTTGTTTATCCGATTAAGGATGTAATTCGTATCAGGACAGGTGAAAAGGGACAAAAGGCAATCTAAAAATAGGGTTTATGCCTCCTAATTTTGTCTAAAAATCCCTTGATTTTAAAAGAAAATGTGCTACGATACGAATAATTTTAGACACAGGAGGCAGGCGATGAAAAAGATTGAGGCGATTATCAAACCGTTTAAACTTGATGATGTAAAGGATGCCCTTAATGAAGCAGGTATTCAAGGCATGACAGTAACAGAGGTCAAGGGTTTTGGACGGCAGAAAGGGCATACTGAACTCTACCGCGGGGCTGAATATGTAGTGGAATTCCTTCCCAAGATTAAGATTGAAGTAGTTGTTTCAGATGAAGATGTTGAGAGGGTGATAGAAACTATATTGAAGACTGCACGGACTGGAAATATCGGCGATGGAAAGATATTTGTGTATGACATAAAAGAAACTATAAGAATAAGGACAGGTGAAAGGGGAAAAGAGGCCATATAATTCCATGAACATACTTAGGATTGGGATGGCCCAGATAAATTGCACAGTCGGCGACCTTGCAGGCAATACTGAGAAAATACTTGGCTATACTGAAAAGGCGCAGGAGATGGGTGTAGACATACTCTCTTTTCCAGAGATGGCAATAACAGGCTATCCGCCTGAAGACCTTCTGCTTAAAAGGGATTTCATTGATGAGAATCTTAGGTATCTTGATATTATAAAGAATAAAACAGGTAATATTTGTGTTGTTGTGGGTTTTGTGAATCGTAAAAAAGGTATTTTTAATGCAGCAGCAGTATTACAAAAAAGAAAAATAGCAGGCATATATCATAAGATGCTCCTTCCAAACTACGGGGTATTTGATGAAAAGAGATATTTTAAAGAGGGTGATGAATACA
>JAHFEP010000120.1 GCA_023248415.1 Nitrospirota bacterium | reverse complement strand
ACTGAACCGTAAGGCTTAAAACTGGTGTGAGCTTTTCATCAGGAGACCAACACCAACATAGGTAAAAAGGACAATGATAAAACCGATTATGTTTAAATAGGCAATGCGCTCCTTTTGCCATTCCCTGATAAGCCATGCGTGAAGGATTCCGGCATAGTATATCCAGATAATCAGAGACCAGATTTCTTTTGGCGTCCACAAGAGATATGTGCCCCATGCATAAAATGACCAGATGCCGCCGCTTATCATGCCTGCTGAAAACAATACAAATCCCCAGAGGATTGCATTATATGAGATATTATCCAAAACCTTCTTTGACAGCATCTGAAGTCTTGTGTGCGGTTTTATTACAAGTATTGCAATGCCCATTGAAAAGGCAACTGCGAACAGGGCATAGCTTAAGAATGATGCCGCAACATGCACCTCAAACCAAAGGGTGTTTAATACTGGTATCTTTGGTGTTATGCCTTTTGGCGGAAGGAGAGCTAAAAATCCCATAATCAGCATTACAGGCATCACAAGGCCGCCAATGGATTTTTCTTTATAGATAAACTCTATTATCAAATATGAAAGGCAAATTGACCATGCAAAAAAGGAGAGCGATTCAAAAAGCCCTACAAATGGCGCATGGCCTGAAGCAGACCACCTGTAGGCAAAAAAGACTGTGTGGAATAATAGCCCTGCTGCAATTGATGAAAAGCCGATTATGTAAGAGGCCTTTCTTTTGGATAAAAGATGGTCAATATAAGAGATTGTCCCGACAAGATAACAGCCAATGGCAACATAATATGTGATTAAAGACTGTTCAGCGTTTAGCAATGAATTTGTACACCTCCTCATTTACCTTCTCACTATCATAGTCCAGCATTATTATGTGGCCTGAACGTTCAAGCCACACAACCTTTTTGTCTGCTGATGCCGCATTTTTATAGATATATTCCGGCCCTTCTCCAGAGAGGTCTATATCGCCTTTAGATTGCATAACAAGTATAGGGCAGGTTATTTTTGGCAATGATTCCCTTGCTTCTTTCATAGTATCAATAAGATGTTTAAGGGTATTTACAGGATAAAATTCATAGAATGGATTACTCTCATCTACGCTTGGGTCTTTTACATCAGGCGGATGAGGCTTTTTTATATAGGAATAAAAGAAAAAAAGATTGAGAAGTTTTATTTGGTTTTCAGATGAAAGAATGTCTTTTTCTTTTTTCTTTAAATATACAGCAGGGCTTAGAAGCGCTATACCGTCTACCTGATGATTTGCTGCAAGCTTAATTGCAATAGCGCTTCCAATGGAAAAGCCAACTATATAGACCGTTTTATATTCCTTCTTCATTCTTTTCAGCTCATTCTCTGCTGCCCTATACCAATCCTCTTTTGTTGTTTTTTTCAGCTCCCTTGGCGTGCTGCCATGCCCGGGAAGCAGGATGCCGTAAGAGCTGATATTGCGTTCTGAAAGGTATCTTGCTAATGGAAGCATCTCCCTTGATGTGCCTGTGTATCCGTGAATCATGAGCGCCCCTGTATCCCCTTTTTTAAATTCAAACGGGCCTATGCCTTTTATCAGGCCTGTGGCGCTATCAATATCCAATCTTTTAATGCTCTTTGATAAGGCATAATTTATGTAAAAAATATAGCAGCCGTATGTCCCTATGAGTAAAAAAAGTAAGAGAATGTAAAGTTTGGAGTTCATAGACTAATTACCAAATGCCTTATTCGTCATTCCCGTGCAAACGCGAATCCAGAAGTAGGGACATGGCATACCATGTCCCTACAAAAGAAAGAACATGGATTCCTGCTTTCGCAGTAATGAAAAAAGCTGTCCAACAAATTAAATGTCTTAATTGCTGCTGATTTTATAGTACTTTAATTTTTCCCAGAGCGATTTCCTGCTTATTCCGAGTATCCTCGCTGCCTCAACCTTGTTCCAGCTTGTCCTCTCTAAAACACGCAGGAGATGATTTGACTCTGTCTTTGAAAGCACCTCTTTTAATGACGGGGGTTCTCCGCCTTTGTCAGCAATAGGAGAGCCTTCGCCTACTGCTGTAATAAGGTCTATAGACCTGATTACCTCTCCGTTTGAAAGCGCAACAGCCCTTTCAATGATATTTTCCAATTCCCTTATATTCCCCGGAAAGTCATAGTCCATTAATGTCTTTATTGCCTCAGTTGACAGCTTTGTCATCCTTCCAAGCCTCTCATTAAATTTTTTTAAGAAGTATTCAACAAGAAGCGGTATGTCCTCTTTTCTGTCGCGAAGCGGAGGCAGAAAGATTGGGATTACCTTTAATCTGTAAAAAAGGTCTTCCCTGAATTTTCCCTCTTCAACCAATCTTTCAAGGTCCATTTTTGTTGCAGATATAAGCCTGACATCTGTCTTTATCGTCTCCTCGCCGCCGACCCTTTCAAATTCATGCTCCTGTAAAACCCTGAGAAGCTTTACCTGTATAGATGAAGGGATGTCGCCAAGCTCGTCTAAAAAGATTGTCCCGCCGTTTGCAATCTCAAACCTTCCGAATCTCTTTCTGATAGCGCCTGTAAATGCGCCCTTTTCGTGGCCAAAGAGCTCGCTTTCAAGCAGCGCCTCTGTAAGCGCAGCGCAGTTTACCTTAACAAATGGTTTTACCTTTCTTGCGCTATTCTGATGGATAACACTTGCAACAAGACCCTTGCCTGTCCCGCTCTCGCCCATTATAATGACATTTGAATCTATCTTGCTCACCCGCTCAATAATATCAAAGAGGGCCTGCATCTTCTTGCTTCTGCCGATGATATTGAAAAGTGAATACCTCTCCTCTGCATGGGTCTTTAATAATTGATATTCCCTCTTTAATGTCTGATGCCCGACTATCTTCTCTATGCGCATTATCAAATCTTCTATTGAAAACGGCTTTGTAATATAATCATAGGCGCCGAGCCTCATTGCGCTAACAGCGTCCTCTACCTTTCCATAGCCTGTCATCATTATTACCTCTGTTTCAGGATAGAGCCTTTTAACCTCCTGCAGTATATCAATGCCGTTTTTCCTCGGAAGCCGGATATCGCATACAACAATATCATACTCCTTTTTATTTATAAGGCTGCTCGCCTCTGCACCGTCTTCTGCAACAGTTACTGTCCAATCCCTCTTTGCCAATGCATCTGAGATTGTAATCCTGAGGATTTCATCATCTTCAACCAATAATATTGTCGGCTTAATCATAGACTATCTGTCCTTTAACCTGTTACCTTTCTATCTGGGTTTACGGGAAGCTCAATAATAAAGATTGTGCCCTCGCTGCTGCTTTTAACGCTTATCATGCCGTTATGTTCCTTTATTATGCTCTGGGCAATGGTGAGTCCAAGCCCAAGCCCTGCATCATCTTCCTTATCCTTTGTTGTAAAGAAGGGCTCAAATATCCTTTCAATGTCCTCCTCTGGTATGCCTATCCCTGTATCACATATTGTTATCCGCGCAATCCTGTTGTCAGCCTCTCCTTTAATCGTCAATGCCCCTTCTTCACCCATTGCCTCAACTGCATTGAGCATTATATTTATCATTGCCTGCACAAGCTGCAAAGGATTTGCCTCAATCTTGGGAAAGGATGGGGCTAATTCCTTTACTATCTTTATCTTTGCATGGCTTATTCTGTAGCTGATAAAACCCACGGACTCCTCTATAACCTCTTTAATGTCTACAGGGATAAAGATTGTTTTTTCGTACCTTGAAAAGCGCAGGAGGTTCTCTGCCATAATCTTGCAGGTAAGGGATGATGCCTCAATTGCCCTGATATAGTCCTGGCAATTTTCAAGTCCCGCAGGAAGCAGCTTAGAGATTTTATTCATCTGTTTGATTGTCAGTTGTGTATTATAAAGGATGTTCAGGATTGGCTTGTTCAAATCTTCTGCAATCTTTGAGCTCAGCTCACCGATTGCTGCAAGCCTTCCGGAGCGGAGGAGCTGCGCATGCGTCTTTCGCAGCTCTATATTTGCCATCTCAAGCTTTTCATTCAGCTTTGTCAGTTCCCTTGCCTTTGTCTGCACCTCTGCATCCCTGTATTTGACTGCCTTAATCATCTGGTTTATAGAGCCGACCAGCATCCCTATCTCTCCTTTAGCTGATACATCCACCTCTTTAGAAAAATCACCTGCTGCAACACCTTGAACAACACCTACAATCTTCTCTATAGGATGGGTGATGCCTCCTGCAATAAAATAGCTTCCAACCCCTATGCCACCAATGCCAATAAGAATAACAGCGATAGCCACATAGGCAATCCTTTTTGAAGAAGCATGGGTCTCCTTTGTGCTTTGTGTTGCAAGGAGATACCATTCAAAACCAGGCATTGTAAGAAGCCCTTTAAGCGGAACATAACTTATAAATGACTCTATCCCATTATGGTCTATCTCCCTAATTATACCCTTCTCCCCTTTCTTTGCCTTTTGAAAGGCATTTAGATTGCCCACATTTGTATGGAAGCCGGCAACAGCCCCCTTTTCATCGGCAACCACAACACCATCCCCCCTTGCCAGCAAGACAGAACCGCTCTTGCCTATTCCTATATTTTTCATGTCCTCAACTAAAACATCCGTCTTTACCTCAGCATGAAGCATGCCGCTGAATCTTTTAGCGCTGTTGAATACAGGCGCTGAAAAGCTTACAACTGAAACCCCGTCTGAAAATTCTGAGATGTGCGGTTCTTCTGCATACGCAGGGTTTGCCAACGTTCCCTTTTTAAACCAGCCACTATTTGCCGCATCAACCCCGATGTGCTCATCATTTGAGGATGCAATTATGACACCGTTTTCATCTGTAAGGCCGAGCCATGAGAATGAATAGTATTGTTTTATTACCTCTTTTAAAAGGGCGCTTCTTTTTTTATTATCAGCGCTGTCCTTAATCAGAGGAAGCTTTGAATACAGGATAGTATTGTTCCATTTAAAATAGATTAATGTTTCAAGCCTTCGGGACAACTTATTCTCAATCTCCAATAACTCCTCTTTTGTATGTTCTGTATGCTCGTAGCTGATAATTGTGTAAGTAATAACACTCGCTGTTACCAGCGGGCTTATCCCGAATAAACATAAAAATAATATTATGCGGCCCCTGAGCTTATCTAATAACTTCAAGGTTTAAATTGGCTCCTTTATCTCTATATCTTTTTCCACTTCCTTTTTCGGAATTGTTATCTTAAAGGTTGTGCCCTTATTAACCTCGCTTAACACATCAATCTTGCCGTCCAATTTTCCTATAATCCCATAGCTGACAGAAAGGCCAAGCCCGGAGCCGACACCGACATCCTTTGTTGTAAAAAAAGGGTCAAATATCTTTGAGAGATTCTCTTTTGTTATGCCTATGCCGGTATCGGATATGCTCAGCATAATATGTTTTTCTAAATCAACGCTTCTTATTGAAAGTATGCCGCCGTCAGGCATTGCCTGAATGGCATTGATTACAATATTCAATATCACCTGCTGCATATGGTGGTAGTCAATCAGATATTCGCTGCTGTTGCAGTTTAAATCAAGCCTGAGATACACATTCTCCTTTTTCATTTTATATTCAATAAGCCTTATGGTATCAAGGATAATATCATCCACCTTATTTGCTGAAAATTCCAATTTATGCTCCTTTGCAAAACCCAGGAGCTGCTTTACAATAACCTCTACCCTTTTTAATCCCTTGTCTACCAGGCCGAGATATTTCTCCCTTAATTCTTTATCATCCCCGTCAGAATGGAGCGCCCTCACACAGTTGAACATGCCTGCCAATGGATTGTTTATCTCATGGGCAATGCCTGAGGCAAGCTGGCCCAATGATGCCATCTTTTCTGTCCTTTCCATTAAAAGATGGTGCTGGGCTGCCAATTCTTTATTTGCCTCCTCTAATTTCATAATCATTGAATTAAAGCTTCTTCCCATCTTGCCGAGTTCGTCATCAAAATCAACATCAACCCTTGCTGTAAGGTCGCCGTTCTCAACCTTTGCCATTGTCTCTACAAGCCCGTCTACAGGCCTTAAAATAACCCTTCTTATGAGAAACTCAAGGACAAGCCCCACTAATATGATGGTGATAAGCGAGATGATTATGACCCTGTTGCGGTTACTATTAATAGCCTCATTCACACCCTTCATTGATGTTGATATCCTCAATACACCCCTTATATTATGGTCAGCCCCATGGCACCTCTGGCACTCCTTCTGATTCATTAAAGGCTGCAAGTGCGTGAGCAGCTCCCTGCCTTCATCCCTCTCATAATAGGATGCATTCTTGCCTGTTTCAAAAATCCCCTTAAGGTAATATGAAAGAAATGGGTCGCTGCCGTCAAGAAGGTTGGCCGGCCTTTCCCTCTCTTTAACAAATTTAAACTCCTCTTTCTTTTTTAGCACCTTTTCAATTGTTGTAAAATCTGTAAATGCCGTGGTCCCGTCCCTTTTTATAATTTCAAGCCGCTCAACCTCCTTGCTGTTTCTCATGTCTGTAAGGAGCCGCCTTATTAAGTCTACCCTTCCCTCCATCATGTAGTTCTGAATACTTTTTTCAATAGATGTTGCAAGGAGGTTTACCTTGATCTGGTTCTGCCCAAGCATGTCTTTTGATTCTTTGTCTATCTGAATAATAGTAATGGTGCCAAATCCAATGAAGAGGACAACCATAACCACGCTTAGTATTTTGACATCAAGGTTGTTTCTGAACATAAACAAAATTATAACACAGATAGCCTGTTCGGCACAATGCGGCAGGTTTTAAATAAATCAACGGCCTGATATCTTGGCGAGTCTTTCCGGATTTAATATAACAATCTTTCCTTCAATGGATTTTAAAACCCCGTCCTTCTTGAACCTGCTCATAACCCTGATTGTGGTCTCAACAGTGGTGCCAGCCATCTCAGCAATATCCTGCCTTGTCAAATGCATGGTCAGTGTTATGCCTTTCTCATCCTTTTCGCCCCCCTTTTCCGCAAGCTTTAGCAGTATGGAAGCTACGCGTCTTTCCACCTTTTCAACTGCAAGATTTTTCATCATGGTATGGGCATCTCTTAATTTGCTGCCAAGGTATATTACAGCCTCGGATGCCATTGCAGGATATCTGTCAATTAAATATGAAAGCCATTTGCGGGGAAGTTTCAGGACTGCGGTTTGCGGCTCCATTGCCTGTGCAGATGCAGGATACGGTTTTCTGTCAAACACAGCAACGCCGCCGAAGATTTCGCCAGGGGATGAAAGGTCAAGGATAACATCCTTGCCGGATGCAGAGTGTTTCATTATGCGGACCTCTCCGCTCTTTACGATATACAGCCACTCTGCAGGGTCGCCTTCCATGAATATATATTCGCCTTTATTAAAAACCTCTTCTTTCAGGCATTCAGCAGTTTTGCCTATATCCTCATCTGTAAGGGATGAAAAAAGCGGTATCTTTTGCACAAGATCCTTCTTTTCCATACACCTTCCTTTTTGTAGTTTTTTATAGCAGAAACATAAAAGCCCCGTCCTTCATCCAGCCCTCTCCCCTCTTAGGGAGAGGTAAAGATGAGGGGGCGGGGCATTTATATATCTATATTATATTTTTTTTATTTTGCAAGGGTTCTTATATATGCAATTGCATCCCAGCGGTCTGCCTCGCTCAGCATCTTCTCGTAAGGCGCCATGCCAGTATTTGGGCTTCCCTTTGTTACAACCTTGAACAGGTCATCATCTGTCTTCGTTGACATCAATGCCTTGTCTGTAAAGTTCCTCGGCTTTGGTGGTGGTAATGCTGCGCCTGCTGCGCCGTCACCTTTGCCTTCATTGCCATGACACATTGCGCAATTTGTCTCAAAAACCTTTTTGCCCTTTGCTGCATCACCCTTTGCAAATGCAGTGACTGCAAATGTTACTGTTAAAGCTAATACCATTAGAACTACTATACCTTTTCTTAACATCTCTTATTTCCTCCTTTTTATTTTTTTATGAGATTGAAAATCTGAATTAATTTGTTAGGTTAATCAAAAACAGTATCCCCTACCTTCACCCCCTTTCACACAGCGGAAGCAAAATTAATAGTGGAAAACTATAGCCTACTTTTATAAACATTGTCAAGTATTTTTTATGGGGGCCTCAACTGCATTTTGAAAACCCGCAGGACCGACATACAGCGCAGCCGCTCTCCTGCTCTAAGGCGCTTCCGCAGTCAGGACATGCGCCTCCGATTAACAGGTGCGCATCAATAAAGCCTTGAGAGCCATGACCTCCTGTCTCTGCCTTCTGGCTTCTTGCTTCTGCTGGGCAGTCCTTTTTAAAATAGCGCTCCAATGCCTTTGCAATGGCATCTGAGCAGGAGAACACCTTTCCGCCCTCTTCCCATGCTGGCGAATGGCATGATATGCCCTTTAACTGCTTTATTATTGCCTCAGGGCTTGTGTGTGTGCGAAGG
>JAHFEP010000292.1 GCA_023248415.1 Nitrospirota bacterium | reverse complement strand
AGGCATTAATACCAGCCTTATGTGTCGCCTCATCAACCCATTCAACATTTATAAGCGGCAATATATCATCATTAAAAGTCCTTACTGCCTCCATCCCAAGACGATGCTGAACAAGGGCAAAGGTTTCCACCAAAACATAATTGCTGCAAAATAAAATTGCATCAGAAGAAATCATATCTATCCATGTTGTTTTAGCACGACGATGATTCCTGTCGTCAGCATCTAAAATAGCTAAAAATGCTGAGGTGTCAATAAAAGCCTTCACTTCTCAAATGCCCCTGCTAAATATTTATCATGAGACACAGAAATATCTGATGCCTTAGAATGGAAACGGCCTGCTGCTGCGATTGCGCGTTTCCGTCTCTCTTCAAAATCAACATCGGCCTTTGTAGCCATAAAATTATTCACAGCCTGCCGTATAATCTCTGCAATAGACCGATGCTCTTTAGAAGCTATCTTTTTTAATTTTTTTATCTGCTCTTCTTTCATCTGAATCTGTGTTCTTACCATATTCCCTCCAGTGATTACACTTTTCAACAAATGATAACACATGCTTATATCGCTCTGCAAGAGCAAAAAAGGATAATGTAATAATCAGCATTATCATCAATGCCAGCCCCTCGCCTTTAGCCCCTTGACCTTTGCCATTAATGTCCTTCACAAACCCACAGCCGCTGCCGCCAGAGGCAGAGGTGTCGCCTCCAGAAGAACCGCCGCCACCTGTTCCTCCACCACCACCTGAAGTAGTGGCAGAAGCGGAAGATGATTGAGCGGAAACATTGCCAGTCGCATCATAAGCGGAAACGGTGTAAGTATAGTTTGTTGATGGAGAAAGGCCAGTGTCTGAATAAGAAGTGCCCGTGGAAGTGGCGATTTCAATGTTATCTCTGTAAATCCGATAGCCGGTTATTCCGACATTGTCAGTGGAAGCTGTCCATGAAAGATTTATCTGACTGCTGCTAAGAGCCTGCGCCGAAAGTCCTGTGGGAATAGAAGGCGACTGAGTATCACCGCCATTCATATACCCTCCATTAATAATATCCTGCCAGTTGTCTGTTAACATAAGTGCATCAAATTTCCTGTAATGCGCCGGCGCATCGTATGCACCCTGTGCAAAAGAACCATTCATTTTTATAGAGTCTATAGTTGGAGAACTATTTGCAGCGGTTATAATATTGTTATATTCCCCAATCTTTACACCATCAATCCAGAACGCTACATAACCTGTATTATCTGATGCCATTTTTACTGCCATAACTGCTGAATACCATCGCTCATATTGTAATTGCAAGGTATTTGTATTTGTGTATCCATTTTGATTCGGATAATATGCACCTACATGTTCAAGAGCAGGATTAAGATGATAAGTGGGGTTGCCAATAAATGCTGTGTAACGGTGGTCTAAATTAGCCATCATTTCCCATTGTCCATAATTAAGTAGCCATCTGATCCCCGAACCGTCGATTTCCATCGCTTTATCAGCGCTTTGACAATCAGTACATTCATGCCAGATATCTAAACTATTGATTCTGTCAAATCTGGAAAACCAAGCCAAGTAGTATGTATTCCCCAGTGCGTTGGAGACAAGAGGAGGGTTCTGACTGACATTACCAATCACAGTATAGGCATCAGGTTGGTTAGCAACGGTTTGCCACTGAAAGTATTTAGACCCTTCTGGAGCGCCACCACTTGATTGATATGTACCTCTGCTTCCTGCACCACTGCATTCAGTTTGGCAGATAGGGGGATTGGGTAGATTAGCGCCATCTGTTCCATTTTCAGCGTCAAGATAAAAATATACTATTGCATGGGCAGGAGCATAGAAAACAATTAACAATAGAAACATTATACTAATTAATTTTAGATTATAACACATTTTTTTACCTCCAATTAATATTTCCTGTTTTACACCATGTATTATTGGTGTCAAACGAAGCTTTATAAAAATTATTTTTCTTAACTTAAGATGAATCAGCAGCAAAAGGAGCATTGCAATGCTGAGCAGTTCGCCTTTAGCCTTTTGCCCTTTGCCATTAATATCTTTTACAAACCCGCAACCGCCGCCGCCTCCTCCAGAGTCGCTGCTGCCGCCTGAACCTCCGCCTGATGATTGAGGTGGAGTATTCCCTCCTGTGTCGCTGCCGCCGCCATCGCTCAAAAGATATCCATTTGCATTTACATTGCCATTTGAGTCAATAACATATAAGTAGGCATTGGTTAAAGAAGTAAAAGAGCCCTGTCTGACAGTTGCTGTAATTGAAGTATCGCTCCAAGAAGTTACTGTTGCTACCGAAAGATTTTTACAGGTAGCGTAAGTTGCAGCATCGCCTATTTCCACTCTTGCTCTCGCACCTGTCCCAGTTGCTATATAAACATCATCAAATGTAGGTGCGCTTTCGGCACAGTCATTACACCAACGATTAAATCCGTTAATCATAACTCTATTAAACCCATTAAAAGAAGTATTCCAGATTTGAGTTGTTCTATTTATCCTTATTGTTGCAGTTAAATTTGCTTCACTTGAAGGGCTTGCTACCCAAAGCTCTTCATGGTCATTTGCATTCCCTTCTCCGTGCAAGTAACCCCAAAATCTATACCATTTACCTTTACTCATACTAAGAGAAGGAGAAAGTTGAGGGCTACCTGAAGAGTCGTTGCCAAACATATAAAAATTGTTATTGGTAGTTTTATTAGCTGGTGCATTTGTCGGTATAACTCTATCATCGTCAGTAGTTCCTGAACCAGTTACCCATACAAGTTTATTATTGCAAATGCCGCCATTTAAACATGGCCAGTCGGATGTAGTTGGGAAATAATACCAGTATGAAACAAAAATGTCTGATGTAGTAAATCCCATTTTAAATGCAGCAGTGCAAGAGCCATTATTATCTCCACTATTTGCGGTAGCATCTCCTCTTAATGCCAAACTTCCTGACAAACTATGTGCATTACTATACTTTGGCGGAGTATCAGTTATATATGTTACGCTTGTCCATTCCCCTATTGTTGCTGAGCTTGCACCTATTTTTATATTTGCTCCATTTGTCCCGCTTTCAAAAT
>JAHFEP010000291.1 GCA_023248415.1 Nitrospirota bacterium | reverse complement strand
CCTCCCCTCTATGCAGAGGATGCAAAGAGTCATTATGATAAGGGTGTTGCCTATTTAATGAATGCTGCCCTTGTTCATACACTTGAAAGGACGGAGCTGACAGACAGCGCTATTACTGAATTTAAAGAGGCAATAAGACTTGACCCGAAATATATTGAGGCATACCATGATATGGGTCTTGCTTATAAAATGAAGGGAAAAGATAACGAGGCAATAAAATTTTTTGAAAAGGCAATAAAGATTAAACCTGATTTTCCTGATGCCCATTTTCAGCTCGGTGATATATACTTTAAAAAGAGGTTTTATAAAAAGGCTGTTTCTGAGTACAAAAGGATTATTGAGATAGATTCAAAAAATCTCTCTGCATATGCTAATATTGGCAGGATATATATAGAGATGAAGGATTATGATAATGCCCTTTCATATCTCAAAAAGGGTTTGTCAATAGAGATAGGGCATCTTGATACACATTTTTATCTCGGCAATCTTTACTACATATTAAAAGAGTATGACAATGCAATTAATGAATATAATATAATACTAAAGGAAAAACCAGAAGAGGGTGTGGTTTATTACAGGCTTGGCTTAGTTTATAAAGAAAAAGGACTTATAGATTTGGCAGAGAATGCCTTTAAGAAGACAATAGAATACAGCCCTTTTACTGATGAAGAGGCTAAGGCAATGATAGGGCTTTCAAAAATAAAACAGGAGAAGGAGAAAAAGAAATAATATGGGATACTTGACACCAAAAGGCATAGTAGAGGAGCTTGATAAATATATAATAGGCCAAAAAAATGCAAAGAGGGCGGTTGCCATTGCGCTTCGCACAAGATGGCGCAGACAGCAGTTGTCAGCAGACCTGAAGGATGAGGTAATGCCAAAGAATATTATAATGATTGGGCCTACAGGCGTTGGCAAGTCAGAGATTGCAAGGAGGCTTGCAAGGCTTGTAGAAGCCCCGTTTTTAAAGGTAGAGGCGTCAAAATATACAGAGGTCGGCTATGTTGGCAGGGATGTAGAGTCAATGGTAAGGGATATTACAGATATTGCTGTAAATATGATAAAGGCAGAAAAGTCAGGGGATGTTCTGGAAAAGGCCAAGACATTGGCAGAGGAGAGGCTTTTGGATATACTCTTTCCTATGCCCCCAAGATTTGAGCCGCAGGCTGTTCGGGAGGAGGCAGGCGCTGGACATGAGCCAACAAGGGAGAAGCTAAGAAAACAGCTTAGAGACGGTTCAATGAATGACAGATATATTGAGCTTGAGATAAAGGAGAAGATGCTTCCTGTTGGCGTAATCTCAAATATAGGCATGGAGGATTTAGAGATAAATCTAAAGGAGATGCTCGGCGGCATGCTTCCCGGAAAGAAAAAGAGCAGAAAGGTTAAGATTCCGGAGGCGCTGGATATACTTATGCAGGAAGAGGCGCAGAAGCTGATTGATATGGATGAGGTAGTTAAGGAGGCAACACAACGGGTTGAGCAGTCAGGCATAATATTTATTGACGAGATAGACAAGGTTGCAGGACGCGAGTCGCATGGAGGGCCTGATGTATCCAGAGAAGGTGTGCAGAGAGACCTGCTTCCAATTGTTGAGGGCTCTGCTGTTAAGACAAGGTACGGCATTGTTAAAACAGACCATGTCCTGTTTATTGCTGCCGGCGCATTTCATATCTCAAAGCCGTCAGATTTAATCCCTGAATTGCAGGGAAGATTTCCCATAAGGGTTGAGCTTGATTCACTTGGCAAGGGAGAATTTATCCGAATCCTAACAGAGCCAAAGAATGCGCTGATAAAGCAGTATGAGGCGCTTTTGGAAACAGAAGGGGTGAAGGTAGAATTTACAAAGGATGGCATTGAAGAGATTGCTGGAATTGCAGAGATAGTGAATGAACGGACAGAGAATATTGGCGCAAGGAGGCTTCATACTGTAATGGAGAGGTTATTGGATGAGATATCCTTTAATGCGCCAGAGCAAAAAGGCAGCAATATTGCTATTGATGCTGATTATGTAAAAAAGCAGTTGAGTGATATTGTTAAGAGCGAGGACTTGAGCAGATACATATTATGAAATAACCCCTCACCTTAATCCTCTCCCCAAAGGGGAGAGGAAACAAAGACAATATTCTCTCCCCTGTGGGAAAAGGAAACAAAAACAATACCCTCTCCCCTTTGGGGAGAGGGAAGGGTGAGGGGGAAAATTAATAAGGAGATTCTTTGATTGCAAAGGTTCTGTCAAGCGCTGTTATCGGGATAGATGCATATTTATTGGATGTAGAGGTAGATATTGCACTCGGCCTTCCCATATTTTCCATTGTAGGGCTTCCTGATTTAGCAGTTAAAGAGAGCAAGGACAGGGTTCGTGCTGCTATTAAAAACATCGGCCTTGATTTTCCAGTTAAAAAAATAACCATAAATCTTGCGCCTGCTGATATAAAAAAAGAGGGCTCTGCCTTTGACCTGCCGATCGCCATTGGCATACTTGCTGCTGAAGGTATAATTCCAAAGGAAAAGATAAAAGACCTTTTAATAACAGGTGAGCTTTCATTGGACGGCAGGATTAAGCCCATCCGCGGCGCCTTATCCATTGCTGTATCTGCCAGGGATGCAGGCATGTCAGGGATTATCCTCCCTACTGAAAATGCGCCAGAGGCAGGGGTTGTGAAAGGGATTAATGTATATCCTGCTGAGACACTTTCACAGGTTATTGAATTTATAAACGGCAGGCAGGCTATTACCCCAATTGAAATAAATCTTGACGATGTTTTTAAAGACAATTCTGTTTATGACGATGACTTTGCAGATGTAAAAGGACAGGAGCATGCAAAGCGCGCATTGGAGATTGCTGTTGCAGGCGGGCATAATATCCTAATGATAGGCCCTCCGGGTTCAGGAAAGACCATGCTTGCAAAGAGGCTTCCCTCAATAATGCCGAGCCTCACCTTTGATGAGGCAATAGAGACAACAAAGGTTCACAGCATAATGGGGCTCCTCCCTTCAAAAAAACCGCTGCTTACAATTCGGCCGTTCCGCTCGCCGCATCATACCATATCAGACGCAGGACTA
>JAHFEP010000290.1 GCA_023248415.1 Nitrospirota bacterium | reverse complement strand
ATGCCTGTGCCGTCAACCATAATAGAGTTCAGGCTTACAACTGTGCTAATGTCATAATTCTTTGTAAGATTAGATACAGCCCTCATCATTACTGGAGGGCCGATGGCAATTGCAAGGTCTATTTTTACAGACGCTTTGATCAGCCTTTCAAGCTCATTAGTAACCAAGCCCTTTGTCCCGCAGCTTCCGTCATCAGTTACAATAAGGAGTTCATCACTTATCTTTCTTAAATCATCCTCAAGGATAAGAAGCTCCTTTGTCCTTGCGCCAAGAATGGTTATAACCTTGTTGCCCTTATTCTTTAGCGCCTTTACTACAGGAGGAAGCACAGCAATTCCAACACCGCCGCCTACGCATACAACTGTCCCGTATTTTTCAATATGTGCTGGCGTGCCGAGGGGGCCGACAACATCTTGAATGGAGTCGCCTTGTTTAAGACTTCCAAGCTGAATAGTTGTTTTGCCTACCTCCTGAAACACAGTGGCAATAGTGCCTTTTTCAGGGTCAGCGTCTGAGATGGTGAGTGGAATCCTTTCTCCCTTTTCATCAATGCGGAGAACAATAAACTGGTCTGGCCCTGCCTTTTTTGCTATTTCCGGGGCATGAATGGTAAATCTTTTGACCGTTGGAGAGAAAACCTCTTTTTTAAGAATCCGAAACAATTTATAATACCTCCTTTTTATGAAAAAAAATAAAATAGTATAAATGCAGGTAAAAATTATAATGTAATTTAAGGATAATTGCAATGGAATTTCAGGATAAAAGATTTGCAGCTATATTTGACTTGTAAGGTTTATTCTATCAGCAATTTTTGCAAATTCTGAACAGTCTATTGGCAGGTTTACAAGGAAGGTGCTTCCTTTGCCAAATTCACTCCTCACCTGAACAAATCCGCAATGCTCTGTTAAAATCTCCTGAACTATTGCCAGGCCCAGTCCTGTTCCTTCACGCTCCTTGCTCTGATGTTTTGTAGTGTAAAACGGGTTGAATATACGGTCTAAGTTCTCCTGTGGTATCCCTGCGCCATTGTCTGCAATCTCTATCTGAACATATTCGCTTTTGCCAACCTTGCCGCATGGAGATACGGCATGGGTTGCCCTATTGGTCTTTATGCTTATCCTGCCGTTGCCATTTACTGCATCTATGGCATTTATTATCAGATTTAATAAAACCTGTTTTATCTGTTCGCTGTCTGCCTTAATCAGCGGCAGCGCTGCGTCAAATTCACTCTCTATCTTTATCCCTTTTTTCTTTGCCTCATATTCAATAAAGGCTGCTGTCTTCTCCACAATATCATTTATATCTATTTCCTTAAATACAGGCATGCGAGGCCTTGAATAGTCCATTATCTCCTTTAATAATCCCTCTATCCTCTCCACCTCTTGCAGTGCATTGCGTGGTATCCTTTCAGTAAATTCCTTATCTTTGCCGTATCTTTCAGGGAGAAGCTCCAGACAAGTTTTTATTGGCACAAGGGGGTTTCTTATTTCATGGGCCAATCCTGCTGCCATATCTCCTATTGTTTTTAGCCTCTCCATCCTTCTTATGATAAGCTTGGATTCTTTTATTCTTTCTATAAGCAGGGCATTTTTTATTGCAATTGCTGTCTGATGGCCAAGAGAGAGAAACAATTCTATATCCTCATGGTTATACATGCTCCTGTCACCCTTTGCCCCAAGGTTTAGAAAACCTATCATCTCTCCTTTATAAATAAAGGGCATGCACAACTCAGACTCCATCAATCTCAAAGTATCCCATGCTTTTTTAATGTCTTCATCATCAGCAGTAAACCTTTCCAATTCCTCTGTTATTACAATCTTGCCTTTCTCTTTCAGCCAGGAGATGAAAAAGTCATTTTCCTTGTAGCTTATTTTTTTGACTAATTCTTCACCCAAGCCGTTAGAGGCATTAATCTTAAATCTTCTGGTCTCTTCATCAAATAGAAATATAGACGCCTTATCTATCTTAAGGGTTGCAACAAAGGTCTTGATAATGCTGTTAAGAAGCTCTTTAAAATCTGTTACTGTTATAATCTCTGCAGTGAACTTTTTTAATATCTTATATGCATCATACTTTGCCCTGAAAAAGGTCTTTTCAACGGTCTGTTCTACTATGGCCTTGAGCCTGTATAAGAAAACGGCTGATAAAAGGAACAATAAAAAGAGGGCAAGGGCAAAGGTGCGGTTGACATAGCCATAGAAATTCTTCTGCATAAGAAGGGTAAATACATAAAAAGGGATAAAAACCATGAGTAGCACAGAGGTAAAAGAAAGCCCCATTTTCATTACAAAAGTAATATCCATAAGCTGGTAGCGAACGATGGCGAAGGCAATAATTATAAAAGCAGCAAAAATCAAGAAAGAGCCTATAGGATAAATATCATAACCATAGTTTATAAGATATTCAATAGCAGCAGTATAGAAGACTATTATCGCCATAAAAATAAATCTGCTCTGATTTCTCATAATGGCTGGACGATTTTTATCAAGGAGCGATGTCCCTAATAGAAATAATGTTCTTCCAAATGCAAAAGCAGCAAAAACTAAATATAAGGGATGAAGGGAACCCGCCTTGGCATAGTATCCCCACCTATACTTTATACTACCCACAATAAAAAGATTTGTTGCCCAGAGAAGGATTAACCATATAAAACCTATGAAATAAAATCTCCAAACCCATTTCCTTTCTTCTTTTATGTTGAGGAAACTAACTGTAAAATGGTAAGCAATGAAGGGAAGAAAAAGGATCAAAGTATAGCCGATTCTTGCGAGATAGTTCTGCTGAATATCTGATTGTAGATAGTACATAAGAAAGGCGCATATCTGCCAATCAAGGAATCCAATGCACATTAGGGCAAATGCCCTGTTAACAGGGCATTTAGGCCCCTTCAGGAAAACGAATATCCCCATTAATAGCGTAACAATAGAACTTATGAAAAAAGGAATTGAATAGGGATTTGTCGGGTTTGACAAAATTCGGAACAACTGATAAGTTAGTCCTCCAGAAGGAGGAAGAGATGAGGAAAGGCAAATGGAGTGCAGAAGAGAAGCAGAAGATAATATTAGCGGGGTTAAGG
>JAHFEP010000013.1:16897-26017 GCA_023248415.1 Nitrospirota bacterium | reverse complement strand
TTGTGAAAGCAAGAAAAGGGCTTGAACAATTCAAGCTCTTTTCTTATTAGCTATCACATTTAAAAAAAATATCCTCGGACGGATAAGCATTTTTTCAACAGTCTGTCAAGTCTGACTCCTGTTATTAGAAATATGGGAAGTGTCCCCATATCCCCCCATATCCCCCTTGTTGTACGCTTTTTTTGTAATACTTTAGAAAACGCCTTTTATCGTTTTTGCAACTTCGCCAATGTGCTGAGCGGCAAATATCTTATCTATAAAGGATTGATTCTTGAAATAATTGTTCGTTGATAGCACTTCGCCTGTCTTGCTTCGATGCTCTTTAGCTGTCCTGTTAAAATTGCTGTCAACGATATTGTAGGCCTTTTGCACTGTCCTTTCCATTTTCTTGTGGGAAGGGCTATTTTCAACATAATGTCTCAGACTCGCTGTAAGTTCCTTTGTTCCGAAGCGCACCTTGATAGATTGCAAGCCAGCTACCAGTAAGGAAAAAACGGTGAGCACCGCATAGTTCTTGTATTTGCCTATATATTTGACCTTCTTTAGACGGCGGCTGCAATCCGAAATAATTTTACTCAGCAAATAGATTTGATAGACCAATTCAGGGTCACTCTCACGTATTTGATCGTATTTAGTTGATTCACAAAGTTCGTTAGGACTCTTTGCTACAACAGGGCCGAGGCCTGCTTTTCTTTGCCAGTAGTAAGACGATATAAGTTGAAGCAACGGCGTTAATGATGGGCCTTGAGCAATACCAACGCTTTTCAAATACCGACTTCTACAAGACCATTCTTTTTCACGACGCTCGTAAAAGAGTTTATTTCTGCGAAAATATCTATATAGCTCCATCTGATAATCATCATTTGCTATAAGATTCGTTGCCTTTATTGGGTTTTGCTGATTAGACCTTATGGCAATTTTGTTTATGATTTCCTTTTTCTTCTTGACCGTGGTAGCAACATCCTTATTCGTTATAGGTGGTATTTCGATGATGCGCAGCATAACACGAGCATTTTGTGATGGCGATGGGATGTCACGGATACTATGCAACGTCTGTGAGCCATTGACGACGCGTGGGTTTATAAGTTGTAACATTTTTGTTCCGGGGTCGTGAATATGACGTTCGCATAGAATTGTAATCCCATTATTGCTAAAGGCAAATTCCTTCGGCGTTTTCATGAAAGTTTCTTTTATAGCCTTATTCGGTGTTGTATTGCCAAGACTAAGGCGCACATTTCGCGCAAAAAGGAGGTCATGCGGGTCTTTATTCATGTATTTAATAAAGTCGTACAGTCTTGCAAAGACAATGGATGTTGCAACTTCTGTTTCGGCCTTGTCAGCCGCTAGCACCTGGTGAATATTGGTGAGTTCCAGTGGGGCGGTACGAGGCATTGCACCGTCTATGTCGTCAACGATATATTGAATCAGGTCGTCGAGATGGAATAATTTAATAGAGCCATCTGAAACTTGATTAGCCTGTACTTCATTGCGCTTATGATTTGTAATAAACATTAGCTCTGCTTGACCTTCGTCAAACTTTGCAAATAGTTGTTTATAATGTGGCCGTAACTCAGCCTTCACAGCACGACTTAAATATTCTTCACGTCTAGAACGATTTTCAAAGGCATTGAGGAAGTATGAGATTTCCTCGTAGAACTTTACGGGAGCTGACTTTCCATATTCTTCTGTATATTTTGAGTTGACAACATGGTGTTTTACAGTGCTGCCATCATGGGTAGTAAAAAAGGCATCTACCTTTCCATCGTGTGAGCCATCTGCAATGAATATATCCTGTGGCGAATTGAAGTAGATATTGATAAACCACTCCACAAAGGCTTGAGGCTTTTCATATCCTTTACCCTTTTTTACGTCATGCACTCTTTCTACTATAAGATCGAAAATGTGTTTGCTTTCATAGGATAAGTCATTCATTTGGCTGATCTCCTTATTATTTCTTATATATTATTCTTGCGTACAACGTTCCGCTTCAGCCGCGGCGGCGCGTTAGCGCCGACGTCGGCTGGAAGTGGTTGTTATGTTTCATGGCTCATCGTCGTCTGTCGACAAAAGTGGATCTGCAAGTTCAGGCAAATGCATTTTTGCTTCTGTATCGCTTAATGCCTCTACACTTTTTAATTTTCTCTGTATTGCCCTTGTTCGTTTTCCCATAACATCGTCTAGTTGGTCCAGTCCAGTCTGAATGTTCTTCTGTGCTTTACTCATCATTCCTTCGAAGTTCTCGAATTCTTTCTTAACAGCACCTAGCACCTGCCATACTTCGCTGCTTCGTTTCTCAATGGCTAGTGTTTTAAAGCCCATTTGGAGGCTGTTAAGAATGGCCGCAAGAGTTGTTGGGCCGGTCACAATAATCTTGTGGTCACGCTGAAGTGTCTCTAATAACGCAACATTCCTTACTACTTCCGCATAGATGCCTTCAAATGGTAAAAACATTAACCCAAAGTCTGTGGTATTTGGCGGGTCAATGTACTTATCACTAATGTCTTTCGCCATTTTCCTTATTGTGTTCTCCATATTCTTTTTTGCAGTAGTAATCGCATCATGATCGCCATTGTCGTATGCGACTACCAGCTGTTCGTAAATATCTTTTGGGAATTTTGCGTCAATAGGTAGCCACACCGTTGACCCTGCATCATCTCTCCCAGGCAGCTTAATCGCAAATTCCACCAGATCAGCGCTGCTGCTTTTGGTGTTGACATTTGCTTCATACTGATCGGGCGCGAGTATTTGCTCTAGAAGCATTTCCAGCTGTATTTCACCGATACCGCCCCTCATTTTGACGTTACTAAGAACCTTTTTTAGGCCACCCACATCAGCGGCCAGATTCCTCATTTCACCTAGCCCTTCTTGGACAGACTTAAGCTGCTTCCCTACTGTTTCAAATGACTGACTCAGGCGTTCATTTAGCGTTTTTTGCAATTTCTCATCGACTGTGGTGCGAATGTTTTCTAATTGCTTCGTGTTGTCTTCACGTATCTCTTTTAATTGCTTTTCTACAGTATTTTTGACCTCTTTAACATTTTCTGTCGTTTGATGACTCAAATCCGTTTGTTGTTTAGAGAAGTCACCGAATTTTTGCCTTAATAATTCATTAAAGTCCGTTACAGATTTAGAGAACTTTTCACTAAAATCATTCAAGGATTTGGTTAATTCATCTCTGTTGTTTTTTGCAATGTTATTTGTTTCTTCCCGGTTGCGCTGAAACTCGTCTTTTATAGATTTTTCTGTACGTTCTAACGTTGAGTCAAACTTCAACATTAAATCGGTGATCTCTTTTAACTGCGGTGCAAGATCTATTTTCGGTTTTTTGAAAAGAGTAACTACTAGATTGGCTAATACAAGAAAGAGTAGCGCTATCAATATAGCTTCAATCATGTGAGGGTCCTATTTGAAACATAACCAGTTATTAGATAGTTTCTTGATAATACCCAAAAATTTCCATCTTGTCCAGAATAAATAAAAAAATCTTGACTCAACTATCTAATTTGGTTAAGATTGTATTGTAGACCAGAAAATGGGGTAAGACCTACATTATACATTTTGCATATCTACAGTACAGTAGGGCTGAGCCCAGCAAAACAACAAACACAGGGCGGGGGAAATCCCCGTCTTTTTTCTCTTACCTCCTGCCTATTTTTTAAAATTGCCTTTACAAAACCTGATGGTTGCTTTATTATTATGCTATTATGGCACTTAAAATCGGCATACCAAGGGCTCTTTATTACCACAAGTTCTATCCGCTCTGGCAAACCTTCTTTACAGAGTTGGGCGCAGAGGTTGTGCTGTCTCCTGTAACAGACAGGAATATATTAAAGCACGGCTCAGATGCTACTCTGGATGAGTTTTGCCTGCCTATAAAAGTCTTCTTTGGCCATATTAATACCATTTTAAAAAAGGTTGACTTCCTGTTTATTCCAAGACTAATAAGCACAGAAAAGGAGACATACTATTGCCCTCAGTTTTTTGGGCTTCCAGACATGGTCAGGGTTGCCTTTCCGGATTCCCCTCCAATACTTGAACCGACATTTAATGTAAAGGGTAAGGGTGCAGCAATAGAGAGTACATTCATAGAATTAGGAAAATCAATTTTAAAAGGCAAGACAGAATCACTCTCTGCCTATAAGAAGGCTATAGATGCTCAGGCAGGATTTTATTCTATGGTTGCAGAGGGGACTATTCCGCCGGATGTGTATAAGGAGCTGTATAATAAGCCAACGGCTTCTGCTAAAAAGGAAAAAGGTTTGCAAACTACCATAGCCCTTCTCGGTCATTCATACAATATCTATGACCCTCTGGTGTCTATGAATATAAGCAAGAAATTAATGGACAAGAATATCAGGCTGATAACAACAGAGATGGTAGGCGATGATATTAT
This sequence comes from Nitrospirota bacterium, assembly GCA_023248415.1. GTDB lineage: Bacteria > Nitrospirota > CAKKRA01 > 9FT-COMBO-42-15 > 9FT-COMBO-42-15 > 9FT-COMBO-42-15. Next base: position 21,624 of record JAHFEP010000013.1, on the reverse strand, counting down.
TGATGCAGAGATGAAGAGGCTGAGAAAGCCTGTTTACTGGGCATCAGGCAGGGAGATTGTCGGAGCTGCAAACCATTTCCTTGATTCAAAAGATGTTGATGGAATAATATTCATTGGCGCATTCCACTGCGGGCCTGATTCACTTTTGAAGGCTTTGATTGAAAGAGAGGCACAGCAAGGAGATAAAACGTCGCTTCTTAGCCTTAGCTTTGATGAACATTCAGGCGAGGCAGGAATGATAACAAGGCTGGAGGCGTTTTTGGATATGCTTGAGATCAAAAAAAGGAGAGGGGCGACAGCTTCGTAAAAATGAAGGTTGTAATTCCGCATATGGGACAGCTTGATATTGCGTGCAGGGGCGCATTAAGAGGTTTGGGCATAGATGTTGTTTCTCCTCCAAGGTCAAGCAATGTCTCCTTAAAGCTTGGGGCAAGATATTCGCCAGAGCTTGCATGCCTGCCTTTTAAGGTAAATCTTGGGAACTTTATTGACGCCTTAAATGACGGCACAAAAATGATAATGACAGCAGGCGGGTGCGGGCCGTGCAGATTTGGATATTACAGCATACTTCAGGAGCGTATCCTGCAGGATATGGGATATAAATTTGAAATGGTAAGGGCTGATGAGCCTGACAGGCTTGCAAACCTTGCAAAGACATTAAAAGAGGCAAGCGGCGCAATCTCAAAATTTACTGCATATAAGACTGTTTACTTTATCTATAAGAGGGCAGATTTTTTAGACAGACTTATCAAGTGGAGCCATTGGCTCAGGCCGCGCACTTCAGAAGGCAGCAGGCTTTCCAGGCTCTGCGATGATGCAATAGCAATGGTTGATGCGGCATCAAGCCTAAAAGAGCTCAGGCAGGTTAAGAAAAGGGTGAAGGCGCTTTTTAAGGGCATCAAGATTGATAATACGAAAAAACCAATCCGCCTTGGCCTTGTTGGTGAATTCTTTATGGTTGTTGAGCCATTTGCAAATATGGATATTGAACGGAAGCTCGGGGATATGGGCGTTGAGGTGACAAGGGGCGTGTGGCTTTCAGACTGGATAAATGACAGGTTTCGGTTCAACCCCTTTAAGAGAAATCAGATAAAATTAGTAAACAGGATTGCCAGACCCTATCTTAAATATCCTGCAGGCGGCGAGAGCGCTAATACCATTGCCAGAACAATTATGTTTGCAAAAAAGGGATACGACGGTGTTATCCATATCCGCCCCTTTTCCTGCATGCCGGAGCTTGTTGCCCAGAAGATTTTAACAAAGGTTGAAAAGGATTACAATATTCCTATGCTCACATTGAGCGTGGATGAACACTCTTCAGAGGTAGGCTTTGATACAAGGATTGAGGCTTTTGTAGACATGCTTGTCAGAAAAAGGGATAAGAGATTAGTATGAGCAATCTCAGGTTTGCATTAATTGCTGCGCTCTTTCTTATCATATCAGGCCCGGCATATTCATCAGAAAAAAATAATCAAGGCATCAGCCTGATTGTAATTGACCCCGGGCACGGCGGGTTTGATTCAGGCGCTAAGGGGCCAACAGGCCTTGAGGAGAAGGATGTAGTCCTTACAGTTGCAAAGAGGCTGAAGGAGCTCATTGAGAAAAGGACGAATATAAAGGTTATTCTGACAAGGGACGGTGATTATTTTGTGCCGCTTGATGAGAGGACGTTGTTTGCAAAAAATAACAATGCAGACCTCTTTATAAGCATCCATGCAAATGCTGCAAGAAAGAATGCAGCAGACGGCTTTGAGACGTACTTCCTTGGCCTGGAGGCAAGCGATGATGATGCAAGGGCTGTTGCCATGTATGAAAACAGCGTCAGAAACATGGGCGGAAAGGATTTAAGGGAATCTGACGATGTGAGATTTATACTTTCGGATATGCTTAATACAGCAACATTGAATGAAAGCAGCATATTGGCAGAGACTATTCAAAAGGGCTTTGAAAGGGTTATGAAGATTGAAAACAGGGGTGTGAAGCAGGCGCCGTTTATTGTTTTAAGCGGAGCCACAATGCCTGCTGTGCTCACAGAGATAGCCTTTATCTCAAATCCAGCGCAGGAAAAGAGGCTGGCTGATGGAGCGTTCCTGAATAAGATTTCAGAGTCGCTTTACAACAGTATTTTAGGCTATAAGAAGATTTACGAAGAAAAGACAATTCCGATTGCAGCAGATGAGATAGCAGAGCAGAAGCAATAAACCGCGCCTTTGAAAGGATGGTAAAACAGATGCCCCATGACAAGAAAAGCGCCTTCCGCATTGACGGCAGAAGATGGAATGAGCTAAGGATGATAAGAATTACCCGAAATTTTATCAAACATGCAGAGGGATCTGCATTAATAGAGATGGGTGAGACAAAGATTCTATGCACAGCAACTATTGAAGAAAAGGTGCCGCCGTTCCTGCACGGCAAGGGAACAGGATGGGTTACCGCAGAATATTCTATGCTTCCGCGCTCTGCACAGCAGAGGATACCGCGTGAGTCTTCAAAGGGAAAGATAGGCGGAAGGACGCATGAGATACAGAGGTTAATCGGCAGGGCGCTACGTTCAGTGATTGATTTAAAGACGCTCGGCGAGAGGACAGTATGGATAGACTGCGATGTGCTTCAGGCAGACGGAGGCACCCGGACAGCGTCTATTACAGGCGCATTTATTGCACTTGTTGATGCCCTTCGCTATCTGCAGAAAAAGGGTATTATAGACAGGCTTCCAATAAAAGACTATCTTGCTGCTGTGAGCGTCGGCAAGATTGATGAAAAAGAGCTCTTAGACCTTTCATACGCTGAGGACTCAAAGGCAGGCGTTGACATGAACATTGTAATGACAGGAAGCGGAAAATTTGTAGAGGTGCAGGGGACAGCAGAGGGTTCAGTATTTTCAAAGGAGGAGATGGACAGATTTATCGGCCTTGCTAAAACAGGCATTGGAGAGATTATAAAGATTGAAAAAAGGCTTCTCGGTAAAATAAAATAAATGGAAATCGTTCTTGCTACAAGGAATCAAAACAAGGTAAAAGAGCTCAAGGCAATATTAAAGGGATTGAACCTGAAATTTCTCACCCTGCAGGATTTTCCTGATATGCCAGATATAGTTGAAGACGGCAAGACCTTTGAAGAGAATGCTGTAAAAAAGGCAAAGGAGATTGCAAGGATTACAGGAAAGATTGCATTGGCAGATGACTCAGGCATTGAGGTGCAGGCATTAAACAATGCCCCGGGGGTATATTCAGCAAGATTTGCAGGCGAAAAGGCAGCGGATTCCGCAAATAATAAAAAACTCCTTGGCCTTTTAAAAGATATTCCATTGAAAAAACGGAAGGCAAGGTTTGTGTGCGTGATTGCAATTGCAGAGCCAGAAGGCAGGGTATATACAACTGAAGGAGAGCTAAAAGGCGTGATTGCCTTGAAGTTTGCAGGCAAAAGGGGCTTTGGCTATGACCCGTTGTTTATTGTCCCCAGATATAAAAAGACAGTTGCCCAGCTTTCGGCTGGGGTGAAGAACAGGATAAGCCACAGGTCAAAGGCATTAAGAAAGTCAAAGGGGATATTAAAACAACTTTTAAATTAATTTTTTCTGTTGCCAAGGAAGTTTTTTTTTACTATACTATTAACTTTAAGACATTCGGGGCGTAGCGCAGCCTGGCTAGCGCACCTGCCTTGGGAGCAGGGGGTCGGAGGTTCGAATCCTCTCGCCCCGACCAAAAAATTTTGCAAGGCAAAATTTCACTAATAACTGTTAACTTGTAACAGATAACATAAGAGTTAATAGTTATAGGTTATAAGTTATTGGCATAAAAATCGCATGGCGATTTTATCAGGCGCCTGTAGCTCAACTGGATAGAGCAACGGATTCCGGGTCCGTGGGTTGGGGGTTCAAATCCTCTCAGGCGCGCCACAAGCCTGCCTCAGGCAGGCACTTATAACTGATAACTCATAATAGTTAACAGTTATAGGTTAAAAGTTAATAGTATAAAAATTGCAAAGCGATTTTTATCATGGTGAGTGTAGCTCAATTGGCAGAGCTCTGGACTGTGGCTCCAGTGGTTGAGGGTTCAATCCCCTTCACTCACCCCAAAAAAATTTTGCAAGGCAAAATTTTACTTATAACTGTTAGCTTATAACAGGTAACAAAAAAGTTAAGAGTTATAGGTTAAAGGTTAATAGTTATAAGTTACAGGTATAAAAATTAGGAAGTAATTTTTATCTATGGCGCCTGTAGCTCAGTCGGATAGAGCAACAGCCTTCTAAGCTGTGGGCCGGGGGTTCGATTCCCTCCAGGCGCGCCAAGCAAATTTCACTTTGTGAAATTTGCAGTGAATAGTTAATAGTGAACAGATGTTAGTGTTTATTTGTTTTTACTATTAACTATATACTATTCACTAATAACTGTTATTATGGGTGCTTAGCTCAGTTGGTAGAGCAGCTGACTCTTAATCAGCGGGCCACAGGTTCGATCCCTGTAGCACCCACCATAAGCCTGCCATAGGCAGGCACTGATAACTAATAACCTGTAACAAATAACAGTTAACAGTTATAGGTTAAAAGTTATGAGTTATGAGTATAAAAATCGCGTAGCAATTTTTATCCGCGAGAGTGGCGGAATTGGCAGACGCGCTAGACTTAGGATCTAGTGGGCAACCGTGGGGGTTCAACTCCCCCCTCTCGCACCAATAAAGAAGCAGGGGCATAGATTGCTATGCCTTACATTAAAGAAAAGAGGTTCA
>JAHFEP010000013.1:0-16797 GCA_023248415.1 Nitrospirota bacterium | reverse complement strand
TGGCAGACGCGCTAGACTTAGGATCTAGTGGGCAACCGTGGGGGTTCAACTCCCCCCTCTCGCACCAATAAAGAAGCAGGGGCATAGATTGCTATGCCTTACATTAAAGAAAAGAGGTTCAAATTAGTGAAAGTAGATATTCAGGAAACAACACCGACTCAGAGGGTTCTGAAAATAGAGGTGCCTGCAGAAGAGGTGTCACAGGAATTTCAAAGGGTATCATCAGGTATCAACAAAAGGGTCAGGATACCCGGTTTCAGGCCTGGCAAGGCGCCGCTCAATATAATTGAAAAAAACTATAAAAGTGAAATAGAAGAGGATGTATTAAGGAAGCTGATTCCTGATTATTACAGGAAGGCAATAAAGGACGCGGGCATAACACCAATTGATTTGCCGCAGGTAGAGAATGTAAATCTGAATAAGGATGCGCCCCTTACCTTTACAGCAAAGGTAGAGATAAGGCCGAAGTTTGATGTAATGCCTTATGACAGTATTGAGCTTGAAAAAAAGGATGTATCTGTAGTAAAAGATGATGTGGATAAGGTTATTGACAGCCTCAGGGAGCGGCTTTCAACACTTGAGAATTATGAAGACGGCCATATTATTGAGAACGGCGATTTTGTTATTATAGACTCAGAGGGTTTTGCGGATGGAAAGCCTGTTGAAAACGGGAAGGTAGAAGGTTATCTGATGGAGATAGGTTCAAAAGGTTTTATTGAAGGGTTTGAGGAAAAAATCAAGGGCTGCAAAAAGGGCGATAGCGCTGAGATAAAGACAAATTTCCCTGATACACATCAGAATAATCAGAATAAAGAGTTAGCCGGCAAAGAGGCTGTTTTTAAGGTAAATATAAAAGAGGTTAAGAAGAAGATATTGCCGAACCTTGACGATGAATTTGCAAAGGATGTCGGCGGTTTTGCCAATTTTGACGAGCTTAAGAAAAAGATAGAAGAAGACCTTAAGCTCCAAAAAGAGGCTATGAACAGGGAGTCTTACAGAAGGGATGTTTTGAAAAAATTGGTTGACGGTATGTCATTTGATGTTTCTCCTGTAATGGTTGAAAAGGAGCTGCGCCACATGCTTTATAATGCAAAGCAGCGCGGCCAGCAGTATGGCAAGACTATAAGCGGGGATGAAGAAGAAAAGCTAAAAAAGGAATACGAACCTATTGCATTGGAAAGGGTAAAAGGATATTTGATATTGGATGTTATTGCTGAAAAGGAGAATGTTTCAGTCAGCAATGAAGAGGTTGATGCAGAGGTAAGAAAGATGGCAGTATCAATGAATCAGGATCCTAATGAGCTTAGAAAATATATAATGTCAAAAGAAGGGGTGCTTGAAAATATAGCAGGCAGACTGCGAGAGGACAAGACATTGGACTTGATTATTTCAAAGGCTATATTCAAAGAGGCAGCATAACATGTATTTTTATGGTTGTTGCTCTTTATAAAGAAAATATGTTATAATAATTTACATAAGACAGTCTGAAAGAGCACATTTTTTTTAGCGGGGGAAAATAAAAATAATGCTGGTACCGATTGTAGTAGAGCAGACAAACAGGGGTGAGCGGGCATATGACATATATTCCCGCCTTTTAAAAGAGAGGATTGTTTTCATAGGCACATCCATTGATGATAATCTGGCAAATCTTATCATTGCCCAGCTTTTGTTCCTTGAGGCAGAGGACCCTGAAAAAGACATACATTTATATGTAAATTCTCCAGGAGGCTATGTATTGGCAGGTCTTGCAATATACGATACCATGCAGTATATAAAAGCGCCTGTCTCAACAATATGCATTGGTCAGGCATCCAGCATGGGAGCGCTCCTTCTTACTGCCGGCGCTAAAGGAAAAAGGTATTCACTTCCAAGTTCAAGGATTATGATACATCAGCCCTTAGGCGGATTTCAGGGGCAGGCAACAGATATAGAGATTCACGCAAGAGAAATACTAAAGATGCGCGAGAATCTTAATAAGATACTTGTCAAGCATACAGGCCAGCCGGTTGAGAAGATACAGGTAGATACAGAGAGGGATTATTTTATGTCTGCTGAGCAGGCAAAGGAATACGGCCTTGTTGACGAGGTTCTGACAAAGCATCCTTTCAGGGAAAAGTAATTTTATAAAGCAGGCGTTTAAAGATGCGCCATTGGAGGATATAAATGGCAAGAAATGAGAGGGACGGGCAGATTTTAAGATGCTCCTTCTGCGGAAAGAGCCAGGATGAGGTCAAAAAATTAATTGCAGGGCCGACAATATATATATGCGATGAGTGTGTTGACCTGTGCAATGAGATAATAGCAGAGGAATACGAAGATGAACGTATAGAAGGATCCACAAAGGTTCCCACGCCTGTTGAGATTAAAAAAACACTTGACAACTATGTGATAGGACAGGACAGGGCAAAGAAGATACTCTCTGTTGCAGTGCATAATCACTATAAAAGGATAAGCCCGCAGGGAGAGGGGAGCGATATTGAACTTCAGAAGGGGAATATCCTTTTGGTTGGTCCGACAGGCACAGGAAAGACACTGCTTGCACAGACGCTTGCAAGGATACTTAATGTTCCATTCACAATTGCTGATGCAACAACGTTAACAGAGGCAGGATATGTCGGCGAGGATGTGGAAAATATCATATTAAAGCTCCTTCAGGCTGCAGACTATGATGTTGAAAAGGCATCACGAGGCATTGTTTATATAGACGAGATAGATAAGATAAGCAGAAAGTCTGAGAATCCGTCCATTACAAGGGATGTCTCTGGCGAGGGCGTTCAGCAGGCGCTGTTAAAGATTATTGAAGGCACTATTGCCAGCGTTCCGCCGCAAGGCGGCAGAAAGCACCCGCATCAGGAGTTTGTTCAGGTAGATACTTCAAATATACTCTTTATATGCGGCGGCGCCTTTGTGGGGCTGGAGAACAATATTGAAAAAAGGATTGGCCAAAAATCCATGGGTTTTGGCGCAGAGATAAAGACAAAGAAGGACAGAAGGATTGGCGAAATGCTTTCATTGGTTCAGCCAGAGGACCTGTTAAAATACGGGCTTATTCCGGAATTCATCGGAAGGCTCCCGGTTATAGCCACACTTGAGGATTTGGATGAAAAGGCGCTTGTGCGCATACTGACTGAGCCGAAGAATGCTATTATCAAGCAGTATGAAAGGCTCTTTGCATTTGAGAAGGTGAGCCTGAGGTTTACAGAGGATGCGCTTACTGCTATTGCAAGGAATGCCATTTCCAAAAAGACAGGGGCAAGGGGCTTAAGGGCAATACTTGAGGATGTGATGCTGGATTTAATGTATGAGGTTCCGTCGCAGAGGAATATAAAGGACTGCATTATTAATGCAGATGCAATCAATAAAAAATCAGAGCCAATACTAATCTATGAAAAGGATGCAAAGTCTGCATAAGGTGGAAATGCAATATTTGACCAAATACTGTGTCAAATGAGAGTTTAGTGCTCCGACAATACTTTCACATTTTTATTTTCCTGTTAACATCGTTATTCTTGCTTGTCTCCTGCAAAGGTGATTTTGTTTCCAAAAAGGACGAGCTTGTTGCGGCATTTGAGAGCAGCCCTACAAATCTTGACCCCCGCCTTGCAACAGATGCAAACTCTGGAAGGATAATCGGCCTTATCTTTAATTCCATTCTTCGTTTTGATGAAAAGCTGAATCTTGTTCCTGACCTGTCAGAGAGATGGGAAAACCCAAATCCTTTTACATATATCTTTTATCTCAAGAAGGGAGTTAAATTTCACAATGGCATAGAGCTTACAGCAGAAGATGTTAAATACACCTTTGAGAGCATATTAAACCCTTCCTTTTTATCGCCCCACAAAAAGTCCTATGAAAAGATAAAGACAATCACTGCTGTAGATAAATACACTGTGAAGTTTATCATGTCAGAGCCTTACGCCCCTTTTCTGATTAATATGACAATGGGGATTGTGCCAAAGGACGAGGCGGAAAAGAGCGGCCATAAATTTACAGGCAAACCAATTGGCACAGGCCCGTTTGTATTTGAAAGATGGGTTGCTGATGAGAGGATTGAATTAAAGAGAAATGCGGATTATTTTGAAGGCAGAGCAAAGCTTTCAAAGCTCATCTTTAAAATAATTTCAGATGATACAATACGGCTTCTTGGCCTGAAAACAGGGGAGATAGATTTTATCCAGAACGCTGTCCCCCCTGACCTGCTCTCCTCCCTTAATAAAGATAAAAATATTACTATCTTAACAGGCGATGGCATCAATTACTCCTATCTCGGCTTTAATCTTTCAGACCCTGTCCTGAAAGATGCAAGGGTAAGAAAGGCAATTGCGTATTCAATAGACCGCAGCAGTATAATAACTAATCTGCTCGCAGGCATTGCTGAGCCTGCAACAGGGGTTCTGCCAAAAAGCAACTGGGCATACGAAGGCAATGTGGCAATGTATGAGTATAATATAGAAAAGGCAAAAAGACTCCTTGATGAGGCAGGTTTTCCTGACCCAGATGGAGACGGGCCAAAGGAGCGCTTCAGATTAATTTACAAGACAACAAATAATGACCTGAGAAAAATGATAGGAGAGGTTCTGCAAAAAAACCTGAAAGAGGTTGGTATAGGCATTGATATCAGGACATACGAATGGGGTACATTTTATAATGATATCAAAACAGGAAACTTTCAGTTGTATTCATTAAGCTGGATTGGTATAGTTGACCCTGATATCTATTACAGCATCTTTCATTCTGATATGATGCCGCCAGAGGGCAATAACAGGAACAGGTATAAAAATTCAGAGATAGACAGACTCGTTACAGAGGGGCAAAAGGCTCTGTCCCATAAAGACAGAAAAAAGATATACAGCAAGGTGCAAAAGATTGCCGCAGATGAGCTTCCGTATATAAGCCTCTGGTACCCAAAGAATGTAGCTGCGATGAGAAAGAATGTAAAAGGTTTTGTGCTTTTGCCTGACGGCGATCTTTCGTCTTTTAAAAATATATATAAGGAATAGCATTGGCGCGATATATTACAAAAAGACTGATACTTCTTTTGCCTGTTGTATTTGGCGTAGCAACGCTCGTTTTTTTTCTTATACACCTGATTCCCGGAGACCCGATTGAGGTCATGCTCGGCGAGACAGCAATGCCATCTGCAAAGGAGGAATTGAGAAAGGCGCTCGGCCTTGATAAAGGTCTTGCTGAGCAGTATCTGACATTCCTGAAAAATACTGCATCAGGCGACCTTGGCCGCTCACTCCACACAAATAAACCTGTTCTAAGCGCAGTGATTGAGAGATACCCTGCAACACTTGAGCTTACCATTACAGCATTGGTTATATCAATCCTCATCTCTATTCCAGCAGGGATAATCTCTGCTGTTAAAAAGAACTCTTTCGTTGACAGGCTCACAATGCTGTCTGCCATGTTTGGCGTATCTATTCCGAATTTCTGGTTAGGGCCTCTGCTTATTATGCTTTTTTCAGTCCAGCTTGGCCTGCTTCCAGTTGCGGGGAGGGAGAGCATCTATCATCTAATCCTTCCTGCATTAACACTCGGCATGGGCATGGCTGCAATACTTTCCCGCATGACAAGGGCGAGCATGCTTGAGGTATTGAACAAGGAGTACATAACAGCAGCAAAGGCAAAAGGATTGAGTAATTTTGCAGTTATAGTAAAGCATGGCCTTAGTAATGCGCTTATACCTGTTGTAACAATAATAGGCCTTCAATTCGGCGCATTACTATCAGGCGCAGTTATTACAGAGACAATATTCTCATGGCCTGGCATTGGCAGGCTCATGATTCAGGCAATTAATACTCGTGATTATCCCCTTGTTCAGGGGTGCATTCTTATAATTGCTTTAAGTTATGTGCTCATAAATCTTTTAACAGATATCCTCTACGCCTACATAGACCCGAGGATAAGATATGAATAGCAGAAATTTCAAATTCCTAATTCCTAATTCCAAATCTATATTCGCAGGAGCATTAATAATTTTATTGCTAATAACAACTGCTCTCATTGCCCCGCTTATTTCTCCATACGACCCTTCAGAGCAGAATCTATTTGAAGGCTTAAAAGAGCCGGGCAGCAAACACATCCTTGGGCAGGACAGGCTCGGAAGGGACATATTAAGCAGGATTATTTATGGTTCAAGGGTCTCACTTCAGGTTGGCATAATGGCAGTAGGCATCTCATTAATCATCGGCCTTATTATCGGCTCCGCATCAGGATATTTTGGCGGGTTTATTGATAATCTGTTTATGAGGATTGCAGATATACTCCTTGCATTTCCCGGGATACTCCTTGCAATCGGCATTACTGCTGTTTTAGGACCAAGCCTTACAAATGTGATTTTAGCGCTTTCAATAATAAGCTGGGTTGGGTATGCAAGGCTTATACGAGGCCAGATACTTTCTGCCCGTGAATATGAATATGTCTCTGCAGCAAGGGCAATAGGCGCAGGGGATTTCAGGATAATTACAAAACATATATTGCCAAATATAATTGCGCCTGTGCTTGTTCAGGCGAGCTTTGGAATGGCAGGCGCTATTACAGCAGAGGCAGGCCTTAGCTTCCTTGGCCTCGGCACCCAACCGCCGACACCAAGCTGGGGCTCAATGTTAAATGAAGGCCGCAACTATCTGCTCGTTGCGCCGCATCTGACAATCTTTCCCGGCATTGCCATAATGATTGTTGTAATAGCCTTTAACTTTTTAGGCGACAGCCTCAGAGATATGTGGGATGTGAAGGAAAGGTAGAAAAATTATGATGCGAAACAAAAAAGTCAAAAAAAACTTGACACCATGACAACAATTGACTATCATAGACAGTATATGACAATAGACGATAAGAAAAGACTGTCCTATAACAAGGTATTTAAGATGGCTGGCGATATTTTAACTTTACAAGAAGTGGCAGAATATTTGAAAGTTGACCCAAGAACGGTCCACCGCTTGTTAAAGTCCAAGCAACTGCCGGCCTTTAAGGTAAGAAATCAATGGAGATTTAAGAAAGAGGCTATAGATAACTGGATAGAAAAAAGCAATATAGGAGATAATAAAAGTAACAAAATTGAAGTCCCTATTATTGGAAAGGTTTCAGCAGGGCAGCCTATTTTAGCAGAAGAAAACATAGAAGGTTCTCTAACTGTTGATAGTTCACTTATTAAAAATCCAGATAAGGTTTTTGCTTTAAGGGTTAAAGGTACCAGCATGATTAACGCTGGCATTCTTGATGGAGATTTTGTCTTGGTTCGCCAGCAGCCAATAGCGGAACAAGGAGAAATGGTTGTCGCCCTTATAGAAGATGAGGCAACGGTTAAGAGATTCTATCGAGACAAAGATAAAATTAAGTTACAGCCTGAGAATGATACAATGGAATCAATCATTGTTGATCCTACAGACAAAAACATTATGATTATTGGGAAGGTAGAGGGTGTAATAAGAAAGGTTTAGAAAGGAATGAAAATAGAAGCAATCTTTAAAAATTGAGAAAATGACCGAGATAGCCATATTGGAAAAAATAGATTGGGACTTTGTTGAGGCAGAGACAAACACTGCCACGAATACATTTCATCCTTACCCTGCTAAATTTATTCCACCAATACCTAAGCATTTTATTGAGCATCTTTCGGAACCTGGGGACACGGTTTATGAACCTTTTCTAGGAAGTGGAACTACAGCAGTAGAAGCGAATATCCTCGGAAGAAATGCAATAGGAAATGATGTGAATGAGTTGGCTGTATTGATTTCTAAAGTAAAAACAACTCCTATTTCAATGCAGCGGCTTCGCACTCTTGATAGTTTACTCAATAAAACTTACAATAAAATTTATTTGCTCTATTCAGGAAAGAAAAACGGAATTGCAAAGCCCGACATTATTAATCTTGATTTGTGGTTTAAGGACTTCGTAATAAATGAACTTGTTATTATTAAAGAAGAAATTGAAGAACTTACAGATAAAAACCTGAGAGATTTTTGCCTGGTTGCTCTTTCTGGAATCATTATCAATGTTTCTAATCAGGACAGCGACACGCGATATGTTCGTGTTCCTAAAAACATTAACCACTTTGACACTTACGACCGTTTTTCAAAGCAAATCAACAAACTCATAAAAATAATGTCTGCCTCATACAAACAACTTGCAAATGGATTCTCTGAATTTAAAGTTGCCGATACAAGAATAGAAGGCATATTTCCAGAGAACTCTGCTAATTTAGCAGTAACATCTCCTCCATATCCCAATGCATACGATTATCATTTATATCACAAGTATCGTTTGTTCTGGCTCGGAATGAATCAATACCAACTGCGTAAAAGCGAAATAGGTGCACACGCTGATTATTCAAGAAAGAATGGACCAAACGAGTTTGATTTTATGGAAGATATGGAAAAATGTTTTCTAAACACAAGCAAAATTCTTAAACCATGTTCGTATTTTGTTTTAGTAATCGGAGATTCAATTCTAAAAGGCAGAAACATTCACAATAATGAAATTCTAAAAGAGGCGGCAAAGAATACGCCTTTCAAGTTTGTTACAGAATTTACAAGAAACCTAAACCTTCGGAAAAAATCATTCAATCCGAAAATCGGCAACATTAAAACCGAAAAGATTGTAGTATTTGAAAACCTCAAATAGGAAGCTATGTTCAAATATCAAATTGACTTTGTAAAATATAAACTACGAGACTACGAAAAAGGACTTGCATTAAAGGAGTTTGATAATCAGTTCCCGTTAGTAAAAAATAAATCTGTAACTGAACGAGGCATTGAGTTTACAACAAATAAATTACTTGATGAACTCAAACTAAAGAAGCTTACTTTTTACAGCGAGTTTCATTACCAAAATGCACAATCAGGAAAGTCAAACATCCTGACTGACCAAGCTATTGTTGAAAGTTATCACAACTACGAGCCGAATCTTTTTCAGGATTTAAAACCAAACAAGTCAAGAGAAATTCGTTATCTGACACATTCGCTTCACGAATATAAGGGTAGATTTTATCCACAGATTGCAAAATCATTTATGAACTATGCAGGAATTAAAAAGGGAGACACTGTATTAGACCCTTTTTGCGGAAGTGGAACAACCTTAGTTGAAAGTTTTCTTTTTGGAGCAAATGCAGTTGGAATTGACATAAATCCGATTGCTTTTCTATTGACTAAAGCCAAAGTGAAAAGTTTGCTGCTCAAATCAAAAGATCTTTTTGCAATTAAAAAAGCATTTGAAAATCTCAAAGAAGAATCCGGATGGAAAAGAGTTTCAATAGATAGTTACAAACGAACATTTAGCGTAGAATATTTGAAAAACTGGTTTCCTGAAAATAACCTGAAAAAAATTATTGCTGTTCAGGAAATCATTCGCTCATTAGATAATGAAATCTATCGATTATTCGCAAAGGTCGTTCTCAGTAATTTGCTAAGAGATTACTCTTATCAAGATCCATCACAGCTTAGGATCAGAAGAAGGCAAGATACCCCGCCTGAAAATTTGATTGAAACATTCAAAAGAAATCTTACTGAACAAGTTGAAAATCTTGAAAGCTTTCAGTCGCTCAACAGGTTTAAACTGGCATCAAATATTCAGAACTATTTAGGCGACGTCAGAATATTGATGAAAAGTGCAAACCTTAAACACAACTCCATAGATGTTGTGATTACCTCACCTCCTTATGCAACAGCATTGCCATATATTGACACTGACCGGCTTTCACTATTTGCTTTTGGCTTCACCGATAAATCAAATTTTAGAGAGCTTGAAGAAAGCTTAATAGGGAATAGAGAAATCACCAAATTAAAAAGAGAACAGTTAGACAAGGAACTTGAACGGAATTTTGAGTCATCTGTGCTTCCGGCGGGGATAATTCAGCTTTTAAAAAGAATCTATTTGCTGAATAAAGATGCAAATGTTGGTTTCCGCAGAAAAAATACAGCAGCATTGCTATACAAATATTTCCTTGATATGCACCATGGGATAAATCAAGTTTCGCAAGTTTTAAAGAAAAATAGGCTTGCATTTTTTGTTGTAGGAAATAATAGAACAACAGCAGGAACAGAGAATATAGGTATTCCTACGGACGATTTTGTTGGCTACATTGCGGAGAAAAATAACTTCAAATTTGTGGAAAAAATAAGTATGACCGTGTCTAGATCATATCTTATCCACTCTAAGAATTCAATCAATGCTGAATCAATTATAGTATTACAGAGAAAATAACTATATGCAACTAACACTTTTAACACACGAAAACACAGCAGGTGACGAAATTGCGAAAACTCTGAAGAGTGGAAAATATTCTGACTTTAAAGCTGCTGTTGCATATGCAAGGAACTCAGGCATCAGCAGGATTTATAACGAACTTGCTAACTTTTCTAACAATGGCGGTAAAACATCAATCATTGCAGGTATTGACCAAAATAATACTTCCTATCAGGCATTGGTCAATCTCAAAACATTTGCGAAAGAAAACCTGTTCATTCATCACGACAAGAATTTTGATATAACATTTCACCCGAAAGTTTACCTGTTTGGGAACAAGGAAATTGAAAAGGTAATCATTGGTTCATCAAATTTTACGGCAGGCGGGTTCTTCCTTAATTACGAAGCCAACATAGGCGTAACGCTTGATACTTCCAAGAATGCGAAAGATTTTCAAAAACAAGTAGCGGATTATTGGAATGGCTTATTAAATGATGACAACACCAAGAAATGTAATTTGGCTTTTCTTGATAAACTGTTAGAATACGGCTCAGTAGTCGATGAAAGAAAGCAGAAGCCATTCAAAGAAATAATAGAGAAGATATCAAATTTGCCTTTCAAGACCAGGAAGCAAGCAAGAACATTACCACCAACCAGCATACAGGTAATTATAACAGTTCCTACCCTAAAAGAAAAGTTTGCCATGACACTTTCTGGCTTTGATGTAAGTGCTAAAAGCCAAGACCCTGTTATTCTTATTCCTATTGTAGCTTTAAAATCTATGCCACTTTTCTGGAACTGGCCTATACTTTATACTGACTCCGGCGCTGGTTATCCGCAACTTTATGCAATAGCCAATATCCGAATTGATGGAAAAACACTAAAAGATCAACACATCCGCATTTACTATTACAACAAGAAAAAGGAATTCAGGCTACAATGTGAACCCATCAAAAGAAACGGTAAACAAGGAGATATAATCACAATTCACAACCACCCGAATAAACCGCTAGAATTTGATATTGAATTGCTCCGGCAAAATACAACGAGGCATAAAGCGATTTTATCTTTGCTGGCAAATAAAGTAAGCACGCAAAAGTTCTTTGCGTATTACTAATGTTAATGAGGTATATTTGAAAACATTTATGATTTTGGGGGCGAGCATCCTATCTTGTAGGATAAACTGTAGGACAGAGATACAAGAGTCTATATTACTCGATAGAAAGGAGGTAAATCCATATGGCTAAAGATGCACCAGGTATGAAAGGATATCGTACTAGGAACGAAGATGGGAAATTACGCAATAAGCGTGATGACACTCACATCGGCACCATAGAGGAACAATATGGTGTTGAACTGGGTGTCAGATCTGATATGCATTTAAGAAACTTATTAAAGCAACAAGGAATTAAATCCCTAAATGATTTAATTACCGGTAAGTAGTGGGATTTGGCTCGCCCCTAAGCAGTCTTATTAATATTTATAGGAGATACGATATTTTGATATGTCAAGATGATTTAAAGGTGCGGATAGCCAAGTGGAATAAATCAACAAAAGATATTGATGTTTCTACTCTGCTGCCACATGGAGAGCATCTATAAAAAATGTTGGATGTTATCCATGTTTTCAAAGAACAAATTATGGTTATTTATATTGATATATTTGGGAATGAGAAGCGGGAGGTAAAGACTTTGAAAGATTTTGTACGAGGGCAAGCAAAATGAGTAATTGGGATGAAAATCTAACACAAATACAGAAAGAAGCAGCAAGCCATAAAGGTTCACATGCTCGGCTTCTTGCTGGTCCCGGAACTGGTAAGACCTTAACGATGACTAAAAGAATTTTGTGGTTGATAACAGAACAGAATGTTTCACCCAAACAAATTCTTGCCTTGACTTTTACGCGTGCAGCAGCGTCAGAACTAAGGCAAAGGATAAAAGAAAGTCTGAAGGATAACAATTTCGATCTTCCGAGAGTTTCTACGCTTCATTCATTTGCCTTAAGACAACTTCTTAGGAATTATTCTCTAACCAGACTTCCCCAACCTCTGAAAATCGCTGATGATTATGAGGAACGGCAAATTATTATAGAAGAATTAAGCGATTTGATTAACAAGAAAGTGAAAGAAACCCAAAAATTACTAAACGAACTATCTGCTGATTGGCAGAAGTTGACTGCCGATAAATCAGATTGGGAGAAGCGATTTCCAAACCCTAAATTCCTTGGTGGATGGAAAGAGCACAGAGAGATTTACGGATATACTTTGAGAGCAGAGCTTGTCTATCAACTAAAACAAGTATTGAAAGAACAGGGTGAAAGTATAGATTTAGAAGGGCCGCCTAAGTATGTGCTTATTGATGAATATCAAGATTTGAATGCTTGCGATCTTGCGGTCATTAACTCATTGACCACTTTAGGTAGTGAAATTTATTGTGCAGGTGACGATGACCAAAGTATATATGGATTCAGGTTTGCAAATCCAGACGGTATAAGAAGATTCACAAACGACTATAATCCCTCTGAAGATTTAGCATTAGATATTTGCCAAAGATGTAGAAAAGAGATACTTGAATATGGTCTATATGTAGCAAGGCAAGATCTTCGCCGTATTGATAAACCAATAAGATCAAAAGACGAGGAAGAAAAAGGCATGGTTCATATATTAAGGTTTCCAAATCAAGACAGAGAAGCGGATGGTATAGCCGAACTGTGTCATTGGTTTATCAACAACCAGCATATCAATCCTGATGAAATCTTAATCCTTCTTCGCTCAGACAAAGATAATAAATTTTCAAATCCAATAAAAAACGCTCTTTCGAAGAATAACATTCCTGTTGGAACAGTTTCAAATCCGCTTGAATCTTTGAATCGCAAACCAGGGCGAGAATTGCTCTGCTTGATGCGATTAACAGTCAATCGTGCTGACCATCTTGCTTGGAGAACGATCCTTGATTTAGGGAATGGCAGAATTGGAGCAAAGACATTTTCGAAGTTATATGATATGGCTAGGCGTGAAGGAATAACATTTTCTGAAGTTATTCAAAAAGTGAAAGCCTCCCCAGATGTGTTGAAAGGAAATGGGAATAGAGTTGCAGAACAAGTAAGCAAAATAGAAATCCAGCTTAATGAAATTGGCATTCCAGAGAAAGGAAATTTAGAGAAATGGATTACTGATCTTGCTAATAATGTAATTCAAGATGAAACTGAAAAGAAAGAAGTAATTAGCCTCTTTCTGCGAGTAAAAGAGATTGCTGGAGATGAATCGTTAGAAGACCTTTTGAGAGCATTAAATGTGTCTCTTGGCGATGCAGAACAAGAAAAAGAGAAAGGCAAAGTGTCTATTATGACAATGCATCAAGCTAAAGGGCTATCAGCAGATGCTGTAATTTTAGCCACCGCAGAGGACGAATATATTCCAGGGCGAGCAACTGGAGAGGCAATTGATGACGAGAGGCGTCTATTATATGTATCTCTAACCCGTGCAAGGAAGTATCTCTATATCACTTTTTGTCAGAAAAGAACAGGGCAACAGTCTCATTCTGGAAGAATGCCAGGTAAAACACAAAGAACGTTTACTCGTTTTCTTAGTGGTGGACCTCATGTTCCTGAAGACGGTCAAAATTTTATATCTCATCTAACAGGACGAAGAGATAGCCATGTTTGACCGTCAGACTTTGCAAAATAAGGTTTTCAAAAGATGAAAGGGATTGCAAAAAAACAAACCTATTCCACCCTCATCACCGGCCTTGCCTCTCTCGTTGAACAGAGACGCAAGACAGCGGTGCGGTATGTGAAAGAAAAGAAGGGTAAATAGCCGTGAGATATTGAGAGAAAAGTTTAAATCAGAACTTGAAGCAGAGATGGAGAAATAATGGCGAGCAAAGAACTGTATGAATAAACAGGTAGAAAATCGTTGACAGAGGGGTAAAAATTTTATATAGTAATAAACCCATTTCAAAAATAAGGTGTTATGTCATGAATAATTATGATTTTCAAAAGGATATAGCAGGCTGCGGCCTGACAGGCATAATAAGCACAAAGGGCAGGAGAATAAGCGGCTCTGTAATCAGGTGCTCTATTGCATGCCAGCACGACAGGGGCAACGGCCTGGGCGGCGGTTTTGCAGCCTACGGCATATATCCCAAATATAAAGACTATTATGCCTTTCATCTTATGTATGACAACATGGAGGCAAAAAAGACAACAGAGGCATACCTTGATGAGAACCTCGTTGTTGATTTGGCAGAGGAGATACCAACAAAGAAATCAAAGGCAATACCAACCTCGCCGATTCTCTGGAGATATTTTGTAAAGGTTAAAGACGGCAAAAAAGAGAGCAGCGTAGCCAATATCAGCGATGATGATGTTATAGTTAATGTTGTAATGCATATCAACAGCGATATTGACGGCGCTTATATATTTTCAAGCGGAAAAAACATGGGCGCATTTAAGGGGGTCGGGTTTCCAGAGGAGATTGCAGACTTCTTTATGATAGAGAACTACGAAGGCTATATCTGGACAGCACACAACCGCTTTCCGACAAATACACCGGGCTGGTGGGGCGGCGCGCATCCATTTACGCTCCTTGACTGGTCAATTGTCCACAATGGCGAGATTACATCTTATGGCATAAACAAAAGATACCTTGAGATGTTCGGGTACAAACTTACACTTTTGACTGACACAGAGGTTGTTGCATACATGTTGGATTTATTAATAAGAAGGCATGGATTAAAGCCTGAAACTGCATGTGTTGCCTTGGCATCGCCATTCTGGAAGTCTATTGCAAGGATGCCGGAAAATGAGAAGCAGATGATTACTGCGCTCCGCATGGTTTATGGAAGCGCATTATTAAACGGGCCATTTGCCTTTGTATTTGGATATACAAGAGGCATGGTTGGCATGAATGACAGGATTAAGCTAAGACCCCTTGTTGTTGCCTCAAAGGACGACATGGTATACATGGCGAGCGAGGAGTCTGCTATTATTGAGGTATGTCCAAGCCCGGAGAGGGTATGGGCGCCAAAGGCAGGAGAGGCAGTTATTGTGAATCTTGATAAGGATGTAGCAGCATGATGAAGATTGATGCAAGAGGTGTATATTATAGAAATTTGAATAAAATAATCAGGGATGCTGTTGCCTCTGGAGAGAAGGAGTTTGATTTAATAAATATCAATGGCCAGAGGTATATTGGCGACGGACTTCAGGGCAGTGATGTAAAGATAGACATACATGGCGTGCCAGGCAATGATATGGCTGCATTTATGGACGGTCCTACCCTGATTGTTCATAGCAATGCACAGGATGATGTCTCCAATACAATGAATGCAGGAAAGGTTGTTATTCATGGCCATGCAGGCGATGTGCTCGGCTACGGCATGCGCGGGGGCAAGCTCTTTGTAAAAGATGATGTCGGCTTCAGGGTCGGCATACACATGAAAGGATATATGGATAAGGTGCCTGTAATGATTATCGGCGGCACAGCAGGAAATTTCTTTGGCGAATATATGGCAGGAGGGGTTCTTGTCCTGCTTGGCATCAATAGAAAGAAGGATACACCGATTGCCGGTGATTATCTTGGGACAGGCATGCACGGCGGCGTGATGTATATAAGGGGAGAAATAGACCCTTACCAGTGCGGCGCAGAGGTAGGCATTGTTGATTTGAATGATGATGACAGAAAAATGCTATCCCCACTGCTTAAAGAATACTGCGATGACATTGGTTTTAATTATAATGAGATAATGTCAGAGAAGTTTGTAAAGCTCTATCCAAAAAGCTCCCGTCCATACGGAAAGTTATACGCATATTAAGCCGCTAATCTTAAACCTTCCTTATTGCCATTCTCCTCTTTAAACAAATCAAGTGAGAAGTGTTGTAGAAGAGGCAATAGAATGGTAGAATGGAAAAATGGAACGATATCTTGTTATTATTTTATATCTCCTTGTGCTGTTATTTAGCTACTGGCTCAAATACCTGAACCTCTTCCATCTGAAAAGGTTTGGGACATCTATTCCCCCTGAATTTAATGGCCAGATTGATCAGGCGCTGCTAAACAGAGTAAGAGACTATACAGTAGAAAATATTAAATTTGGATTTTTCTCATCCGTCTTTGACAAGGCGATCCTGCTTTTCTTCCTCTTTGGAGGTCTTTTAGATGCTTACAATTCATGGATTGTTGCTTTAAATCTGCCCTTTATCCCTGCCGGATTAATCTTTTTTATGCTCCTGATTTATGCTGACACAATCCTTGAAATCCCTTTCAGTTTATACCATACCTTTATAATAGAAAAGAAATATGGCTTCAGCACAATGACTATTAAATTATGGATTGCAGATTTTGTAAAATCAATCTTTATATCAAGCCTCCTTTCTATCTTAGTGATATCTGTAGGGCTGTGGTTTGTTCACAAAAGCCCGAACTTCTGGTGGTTCTGGGTGTGGTGTTTCTTTTTTGCCTATAGCATTTTTATAATCTACATTTCTCCTTATGTAATAGAGCCTCTTTTTAATAAGTTTACACCCATTGATAACAAGGCGCTTGAAGATGGTATAAATAATCTTATGCAAAAGGTCGGCATTAAGGTCAGCAGTGTCTTTAAGATAGAT
>JAHFEP010000289.1 GCA_023248415.1 Nitrospirota bacterium | reverse complement strand
GGCATCAGGGTCTGCATCTACTGCAAGAACCTTCTTGCCCTCGTCTGCATATAGCCTTGCTAAAATACCTGCAAGGGTGGTCTTTCCAACACCGCCTTTTCCTGTAATTGCTATCTTCAATCTGTTCTCCAAATGACTTAAATGAATTATAAAATTAACATTTTATGCTGATTTGTGTCAAGGACTTTCCGTTTGGAAGAAAGCATCTTCAATTTCGTGATTGGTGATTATCTTATTCTTTTGATCATCAACCTCTTGCCAATGTTGCGAATATCATGCTCCAAGAAGATTGCGCGGGATAGCTTAATAGCCTATGCCTATCTCAGTCAGATTTTGTGAGATGGCTTCATAGCCCTTATGTGATAAAAAACTCAGGCGATGGGAAAGTCTTACTAAAAGCCTTACTGTCTCAAGATGAATATCAGCATCTTCCAGGACTAAAAGACGCTCACGACGATGGGTTGCTCTAATTAACTCAACAAACATCTGTTGAGATGCAGTGAGTAGGTCACGGCCCAGGAGGGATTTGTGGGCCCGGGGAAACCGGTTTACATGGGCATACAGTTCAACACAGAGGTCAAACGATTTCTGCGCCAGAGGAAGAAGGTCTTCTCTTTTGTCTTGGTTCATATCGGCCTCTGTAAGGACAATTCATATAGTAGGGTTGCGTTATGGTGCAAGGGCGAACGGTTTACCCCGTTAGAAAAGTTTTCTAATGGGGCCGTTTGCCCTTACAAAAATCCCGCCTTGCCCAGCCGCCAAAGGCGGACGGGCAAGGCGGCCAAACCCCAAAAATCAAATCACAAAACTACCGGGCGCAGCGAAACCCGACGCTGACGACCGAGTAAGACGGCGCAAAGTAGGCATCCAGCGCAAAGACACCGGCATACGCGCCATCGCCCCAACCGCCGCCGCGGAACAGGGCTGCAGGAAAGTTCTGGCCGCCGCCTTGAGCTGTAGCAGGATTAGTCCCATACATCCAGTCGCTGCCATAGGTAGCATTTGTAGTTCCTGTAGAAGGCGCCCAGGGATTTGTGTTACCCTGCATCCAGTCTGCCACCCATTCCCAGACATTGCCAACCATGTCATTAACCTGATAGTTGGAGACACAGCTTGCATTAGCGCCAGTATTGGCTGCAGCGCCACTGCTTACATTACATGCAGTGCTGTCTGGCGTCCCTGCTGCCGCCATCTGCCATTCTGCATTGGTTAAAAGCCTCTTGCCTGATAATGCACATGCCTGCTGTGCCTGAAACCATGTTACACTTGTAGATGGCAATACCCCTGCCTTAGATGCTGCATAAAGTGGTGTTGTCCAGTTGCCATTTGCCTGAAAACCTCCAGGATAGGCGGTCTGGCCGCCAAATACCCCATAGGCCGTGCCAGTGCCATCTGCATTCTGCCAGATGCTTGCCTCATATTTGTCCACACACAATGGCCCTACCTTTACCATGATGTCACTTGCACTGTTGCCAGTGCAGGTGAAGCTTGTCTTATTAACTGCATCCTTTAAGGCATTTAGTTTTGTGTTCATCTCTGATGACGAAATTGGTGAACCATTTGTAAAGTCCGTAAATGATACTGCATAGGTAATTGCTGCTATCCCTAAAAATACAACTGTCAGCAGACCCACAACCTGCCGCATGGTAAATCTTTTTTTGCTAAAGTATTTCATTTTTTGTTCTCCTTTTGTTTAAAATGTCATTCCCGCATGTTTTTAGCGGGAATCCAATGTATTTGATTTATTCTCTGGATTCCGTGTCAAGCACGGAATGACAAATTGGTTAAAGTTTTGTAGGGCAACCCTTTAGGGTTGCTTTAATGCAAGGCTGAAGCCTTGCCCTACATGGGCTTCTTGACCCATGACCCATGACCCTTTTACTTACGGCCCCCATGTTGCATTGTCCCATGTTGAGCTCGGATTATCCCAAACGCCTGTTGTGCTTCCGCCCCCTCCACCGCCGCCAGACGATGCAGCGCCGTCTCCGCCGCCGCCCCCTCCACCACCGCCGCCGCAGGAAGCGGTTACGGCAATGGTAAAGAGAAGTAGTAGAGATAATAAATACCAGTATTTTTTTCTTCTTTTCTGTTTCATAACTTCCTCCTTTTTTCTTTCTTTGTTCCCCCTCTTTCCTAAAGAGGGGATAGGGGAGATTACATCTCCTAATCCCCCTGTGTCCCCCCTTCCTATCTGCCGACAGGCAGGTAAAAAAGGGGGAGAAAACAGGGTCATAAAAACAAAAAGACCCCGGCTGCCTGCTGATGGGCATAAGACCAGGGTCTTAAAAATAAAAAAGGGGAGACTCGTGGCCTGCCCCTTTGATGAAAATATAGAAAAAAAATTGTTAAAGTATAATTCTGTCTGTCTGTCTGTCTGTCTGTCTGTCTGTCTGTCTGTCTGTCTGTCTGTCTGTCTGTCTGTCTGTCTGTCTGTCTGTCTGTCTGTGCAAGGTTGATACCATAGGATTATTACCCCTCACCCTAAACAAGTGTCAGAGTATCACAGTATCAAAGAGTCAAAGCAAAAACTATGACACTATGACACTCTGATACTCTGATACTTTGACTCTCTGACACTCATCTGAGGCTCTTGCAAAACTCTCCCAACCTGTCATTCCCGCAGAACTTTTGAGCTGTCTTTCGCTACTCCGTAGCTACAGAGCAGCGAAGGATAGCGGGAATCTGGTGTTTTTTAAGCACAAACCATATCCCCGATAGAAGCATTCGGGGATGACAAATAGTTTTGCAAGAGCCTCATCTGATACTTAAATAAGCAATTACTGTGCCAGTATTGAAACTATTATAAGGTTTTTGTAACTATTGAGATTATAACAATTTTCTATGAACTGCATTTTGTAGATTTAGTGAAAGTGGTATCTTTTTAGATATTTTGAGAAAGATTTTTCACACTTTATGCAATAATCTTCTCTTTCAATCTCTATTTACCACCCTATAATGGGTAGAGAATTTAGAACCTAAAAAATATAGGGCAGCCATATATTGACTGCCCTATACATTCCTACCTAAAAATAAAAACCTAAAAATTATTACTTCTTCTTTGCTGGTGCTTTTGCTGGCGCCTTTGCCGCAGGTTT
>JAHFEP010000288.1 GCA_023248415.1 Nitrospirota bacterium | reverse complement strand
AATAATTGCGAGGGTTGTCATTAATATTGGCCTCAGTCTTGCCCTGTCTGCCTCCATCTGCGCATCAAAACGTTCCATTCCCTTTGCCCTTAATGTATTTGTATAATCTACCTGAAGAATAGCATTCTTCTTAACTACACCGATGAGTATAAACAAACCCATAATGCTGTATATATTTATTGTAGAGTGTCCTATAATAAGACTTAATATTCCAAAGGGGATGCTTAGGAAGATTGACACCATTATGCTAAGCGGATGAGAAAAGCTCTCAAATTGGGCAGCTAAGACCATGTATATAAAAAAAAGGCTTAATACAAAGGCTATCAAGAAGTTCTTGAATGCCTCTGCCATCAGCTTTCCCCTGCCTAAAAAGACTGTGGAATATTCATTTGGCATATTAAGCTCCTTGACAATTGCGCCTGCCTGAGAAACAGCCTCGCCGAGCGGTTTGTTGTATAGGTTAGAGATGATGCTTATCTGCCTCTCCTGTGCATATCTGTCAATCTGTCCCGGGCTTAGTCCTGATGTTAAATCAGCCACATTGTTTAATTTAATCAGCCTTCCCCTTGCCGGCACATAGAGCTGGGATATTACTGATGCATCCTTCCTGTAATCAGCTATCAACCTTAATCTGATATCATACTGGTCATCCCCCTCCCTGTAAAAGGAGACCCTTTCTCCGCCAACCATAGTCCTCAGGCTTGATGCAATATCCTCAATCCTTACGCCCAAATCTGATGCCTTTGCTCTGTCTATTCTCACCTGTGTTTCAGGGTGCCTCAATGCCTGGCCTGTATCTACATCCACAAAGCCGGGTATTGCAGAGAGCTTTTTTATTATTTTATCAGTATAATCTCCAAGTTTATCCATGTCAGACCCCCGTATAACCATATTAAAGGGTGTCTGCTTGAAGCCGCCGCCTGAGATAAGGTTTATCTGCTGGACACTTAGCCTGAGATTAGAATATTTTTTCAGCAGCTTTCTTGCCTCCTGCATAATCTCATTCTGTGTCCTTTTCCTCTCTTTTATTTTCTTTAGCTCAATATATATAGACCCGTCTGTGATATTGGAAAGATACGCCCCTCTGACACCGATGGTTGTAAAGAGATGCACTATCTCTGGAATCTTTTTTAAATCGTCCTCTATCTGCCCAAGCACATCGCTGCTTTTAGCAATGGATGAGCCAGGCGGTGTTTCCACAATTATTTCAAATTCGCTCATATCATCGTCAACAACAAATTCTACCTTTGCAAAGCGTATAAGAAGTATAGGTGAAATAAATATAAGCAGGGCTATTGTTGAAACTATTATACGGTGATGAAGGCACCATTGGAGCGCCTGCTCGTATTTCCCTTCCAGAATAGAATAGAATCTGGACTCCTTTGTTTTTTTATGTCCGCCTTTTTCACCGGCCGGCAGCTTTAAAAACCTTGATGAGAGCATGGGTGTAAGCGTAAAGGCAACGAGCAGAGATATGCCTATAGCAAAGGTTGCAGTGATGCCAAAGCTCTGCCAGAATCTGCCAACCATGCCTGACATAAATGCTACAGGAAGGAATATAACAACAAGCGATAGGGTAGTTGCCATAACAGCGAGCGCTATCTCCTTTGTCCCGCTTAGCGCCGCCTTCATAGGAGGCAGCTTCTCTTCTTCTATATGTCTGAATATATTTTCAAGTACAATAATTGCATCATCAATAACAATACCTGTTGAAACAGAAAGGGCAAGCATGGTCATATTGTTTAAGCTATAGCCCATATAACGCATGGCAGTGAATGTTGCAATGATGGATGAAGGTATTGCTATGGCAGCAATTATTGCAATCCTGAAATTTCTGATAAAAAAGAGGACAATAAGGCTGGCAAAGACGCCGCCTAAAACAAGGTGGTCATTTACCTCGCTTATGGCCCGCCTAATAAATTTGGACTGGTCCCTGACAATCTCTATTTTTACATCCTGTGGAAGGAATGCCTTTATCTCATTGAGTTTTTCTCTTATCCTGTCAACAACCTGCACGGTATTTGTGCCAGACTGTTTTCTGACAAGGAGGGATACTGCATTATTCCCGTCAAGCCTTGAGATTGTTCTTGCTTCTACCTCTCCGTCAATAACAGTTCCGATGTCCTTTAGCCTTACAGGCCCACCTTTAAAATCAGCAACAATCAGGTCATTAAAGTCCGAGACCTTTTCAATCCTGCCGAGTGTTCGCAGTCCCTCCTCCCTATTCTGCCATGTAATTCTTCCGCCTGGGATTTCTGCATTCTGCTTTTTTATTGCCTCTTTTATCTGCTGGATAGATAGATTATAGGCAGAAAGCCTCTCAGGATTTATGACAACCTGAATCTCTCTTTTCCTGTCCCCGACCAGCGATATTGCGCCGATATCCTTTACAGTTTCAAGGGGCCGTTTTATCCTCTTGTCAGCTAAGTCTGTTATCTCCCTTGCAGAACGTTTGCCAGATACTATAATGGCCATGATTGGCGATGCATCAGGGTCAAACTTTTCAATTATCGGCGCATCTGTTCCCGGCGGGAACTGCGATACTATGCCTCCTACCTTTTCCCTTACATCATTGGCAGCAACATCTACATTCTTTTCAAGAAGGAAGGTTGCAAATATCTGAGACTGGCCTTCAATTGTGCTTGACCTTAGCTCGTCAATGCCGTTAATAGTATTTACTACCTCTTCTATCCTTTTTGTAATCTGCGCTTCTATCTCTTCAGGGGATGCGCCTTCAAGCTTTGTGGTAATTGTTACAGTAGGCAAGTCTACCTTTGGAAACAGGTCTATCCCAAGCTGCCTCCATGACGCAATACCAAGCACCACAAGGGACATGATTAGCATTGTGGTAAAGACAGGTCTTTTTATGCAGATTTCATAGAGTGACATATATTTTAAACTCCTATAAACCCTAAATCCTAAGCGCTAAATTCTAACAAACTCAAGAAGAGGAGAAAGCAATTATCCCCCTCTTTCCTAAAGAGGGGATAGGGGAGATTACATGGTTAAGCACCTGTCCATCACTATAATCCCCCTGTATCCCCTTTAGAAAAGGGGGATAAAAAAAAGAGTTCCTGCTGCCTTACTTTGATGCTTC